>USAD01000272.1 GCA_900552415.1 uncultured Parabacteroides sp. | reverse complement strand
GCAAAGATATATGACGTGATCACCCTGCTCATTTCCGTGAGCGTACTGGCCGATCATGCCCGTGCTGAAAATCGGCAATTCCTCATCGGATTGGGGCACATAAGTGAACATACTATCCAAACGCTGGATGAAACGCTCCTTGCCTCCGATCAGCTCGATCAAGCCATCCACATCGTGTTGCGCAGACCAGAGATATTGCCAACCGTTGCTCTCGCAAATATCTTCGATATAATCGTCTGGACTATAGTTCTCAATGAACTCACCCTTCTCGTTACGCGGCTGCATGAAGCCTGTAGCCGGATTGAAGACATTGCGATAATTCTGGGAACGCTTATAGAACTCGTCCGCGATCTCTTGCTTACCCATCTTCTCCGCCATCCGGGCGATACAATAATCGTCGTAAGCGTATTCCATCGTCTTCGACATGGACCAATTCTCCCACTTCTTCGGGTCACTGTTGGCCGGCACATAACCTAACTTCTTATATTCGTCAATCTGACGGTGCTCATCACGATTGGCCGTCGCCACGCAAGCCGCCAAGGCACGCTCCGCGTCGAAATCGCCAATTCCCTTCAAATAAGCGTCCACGATCACCGGCACGGCATGATAACCAATCATCATATTCGTCTCCCAACCGTGCAGATTCCATAAAGGCAGGGCACCGTTCTGGTCGTGGAAGTTCAGGAAACAATGCACCATGTCGTTCACCCGAGCCGGATCCAGATAAGTGAATAAAGGATGCGACGCCCGATAAGTATCCCACAAGGAGAAGGTCGAGTAATTGATCCAGCCTTCCGTCTGGTGCACCTGACCGTCGGGACCGAAATAACGACCATCCACGTCGCTATAGATTGTCGGTGCCAACATCGCATGATACATTGCCGTGTAGAACTTAACCAGATCGTCCTGGTTGTCGCCTTTCACCTCTATGCGGCCAAGCTCGGCATTCCACTTCGCGGCCGCCTGCGCACGATAACCGTCAAAATCGTCCTTCGGCGCCTCAGCCATCAGGTTGGCATGCGCGCCCGCCTGGTCAACTCCCGAGATAGCGGTCGTCACAAGAATTTGCTCATCCTTGGCGGTCTTGAAGTTGAAATGGCCAACATAAGCCGTTCCCAACCAACCATCTTTCTTGGTGGTAATTGAAGTGGTATCCAGCGAGAAGGAATCAAACGGACGTGAGAAACGGGTCTCGAAATAGACCTGCTGCTTAGGCGACCAGCCTTGCGAATGACGATAACCCCGGATCGTCACCGAATCGACGACCTCGATCCGCGAATCCATCGTGAAATCCCAGTTCATCGCCTTCTTCAGGTCCAGGATAACCGACGATTCCGCCTCGGGGAAAGTATAACGCTGGATGCCACAACGATCAGTCGCCGTCAGCTCCACGTTGATTCCATAATCCTTCAGGAGTACCCGATAGTATCCCGCAGAAGCCGTCTCATCCTCGTGCGAGAATTTGGAATGAATGCCCAATGGGGCTTCTGCCTCCTTATAAGGCAAAGTAACCGGCATGAACAGGATATCATAAAGATCGCCAGCGCCAGTTCCAGACAAGTGCGTATGGCTAAAGCCAGCGATCGTTGAATCAGGATAGAAATATCCGGAAATGCGATCCCAACCAGGCAGGCCATTATCAGGACTCAATTGCACCATGCCGAAGGGAACTTGCGCTCCGGGATAGGTATTTCCAGTGAAATCAGTACCGATCATCGGGTTAACCAACTGGGCATAGTCGTTGCCTCTCTCCTGTTTCTTCTCGGGCGAGCAGGCCGCCAGGGCCAGCAAGGAGATCGCCAATAAAGGTAATTGCTTCATTTTCGCGCCTTGTTTATTTTAGTTTTCCGCGAATATAGTGAAAAGAATGATGATTTTTCGGCTCCAGATCTGGTAAATTATTCTTATTCACTCTTGTTTTTAGGATAAATATCAACCATCTTCGCGCAAATTTTCATGATATGTCAAAAAAGATAGTCCTTATTGGCGCCACCTCCGGCATCGGCCGGGAGATCGCCTTGATTTATCTGGGACTCGGTTTCTCGCTGGGACTGGCCGGACGACGGGAAGAGCGCCTTCAAGAGCTCAAGAGCCAATATCCCGGGCAAGTCGAGATCGAGCCGATCGACGTCACGGCCGACGACGCGCCCGAACGTCTCGGACATCTCGTCCAAAAGCTGGGTGGCATGGATGAGTTCCTGCTTTGCTCGGGTGTCGGTCATCAGAACCGCCGGCTCGACGAGGCGATCGAGATGGCGACCATCGCCACCAACACCGTCGGATTCACCCGTGTCCTGCTCGCCGCCTACCATTATTTTCGTGAAAAAGGTCACGGCCATATCTCCGTGATCAGCTCGATAGCGGGAACAAAGGGACTTGGCGCGGCGCCCGCCTACTCGGCGACAAAAGGTTTCCAGAATCTCTATATCGACGCATTGGCACAACTGGCCCGAATGGAAAAGCTGGACATCCATTTCACCGATATCCGTCCCGGCTTCGTGCGGACGGATCTTCTGGCCGATGGCCGGCGTTATCCGATGCTCATGTCGGCGCCTTACGCCGCCAGTCGGATCGTCCGGGCGATCGAGCGACGCGAGCGGGTTGCCATCATCGATTGGCGTTACGCCATCCTGGTCTTCTTCTGGCGACTGATTCCCCGCTTCATCTGGGAAAGATTACCAATTAGTAACGATAAAAAACAAAAGATTTAACAATGAGCTTATTTGTCAAGAAAAGCCTTGAGAGCCTCCGGCAGGAGGCCAACGAGTCGGGCGAGAAAACCCTGCGCCGCATCCTCGGCCCATGGAGCCTGGTGGCTTTGGGCGTGGGCGTCATCATCGGCGCCGGCCTTTTCTCCATTACGGGTGCCGTCGCCTCCGGTTTTACCGGGCCGGCCATCACGATATCATTCGCCATCGCCGCGCTTGGCTGCTGTTTCGCCGGCCTCTGCTACGCGGAGTTCGCCTCAATGATCCCTGTGGCGGGAAGTGCCTACACCTATTCCTACGCGACCATGGGCGAGCTCGTCGCCTGGATCATCGGCTGGGACCTGGTACTGGAATATTGCGTGGCCGCCACGACGGTCAGCATCAGCTGGAGCCGCTATCTCGTCGTCTTCCTCGAGGGCTTCGGGATCCATCTGCCCCATGCCCTGACCGCCTGTCCCTGGGACGGCGGCATCGTCAACATCCCGGCCTTCATCATTGTCGTCCTGATGAGCCTCTTCCTCATCCGGGGCACGAAGGGCAGCTCCATCTTCAACGGGATCATCGTTTTCCTGAAGGTGTCGGTTGTCCTGATCTTCGTCATCCTGGGCTGGAAATACATCCAGATGGAGAACTACACGCCCTACATCCCCGAGAACACGGGCAAGCTTGGTG
>USAD01000271.1 GCA_900552415.1 uncultured Parabacteroides sp. | reverse complement strand
GGCGATAGTACGGTGCGGATCGTGAAGGCAATGGAGGAGATCTTGAAGGAACAGATGGGCGCTTGTGTCCCGGTTGAGGTTAACGAGTTATGTCGGGCCAATGTCGCCTTGTTCGAGAAGAGAAATGTCAAGCAACTGCGTGAGTTATCCGTTGAGGTATCGACCATGCTGTTATCGACCTCGATCAAGAACGACTTGAGCGTGGGACAGATCGGGAAAATGTTCCAGGCATTGTTGGATAATAGCCTGTATGCCGTCGGACGCAAAAAATATGGGGAAGGAGATCGCCCGGAAATCCGGATTGGCTTGAGTATCGAGGCGAATAATTTGAGGATCTCGATTTGGGATAATGGTATTGGGATGGATGAGGTCGTGCGTGAGCAGGCTTTCTCGCCCTTTTTTACGACAAGATCGACCGCTGAGGCAGCCGGAGTGGGTTTGTATCTCTGTCGTGAGGTCGTGATGAACCATAAAGGCACTATACGTCTGGAGTCTGTCAAGGACGAGTTCACGGAGGTGGTTGTATTGTTACCGATTTATTAAGCTCGAATAGGATATGGTAGATGATCTGAATCATGAGATAAAAAGACTGAAGACGAGAATACGTCTGATAGAGCAGCTCTCGACAACCGGGTTGGTCCTGATTGGCGTGATTATCTTGACAAAGTCGTATTCTTATATTTCTGTGGTCGTCATTATCCTTTTGCTTTTGCAATTGGTCAAGGCGCTCTCGCAACGTCAATTGAAGGTGAAGACTTACCTGGTCAAGGAGGTGGAGCAGCGCTCGGAAGAGATTCGTTCAGAGAAGGACGCTATCCAGGAGGAATCGATGAAATTGGCGAATGCCTTGCGTGACTTGGGTGAGGCGCAAGATGAGTTGGTCCGCCAGGAACGGATGGCGACGATCGGGCAGCTGACAAAAGGTTTGGTAGACCGTATTCTCAATCCCTTGAATTATATCAACAACTTCTCCAACCTGACGGCTGGCCTGGCGAAGGATTTACGGGAGAACCTGGAAAGCCAGAAAGAGCGGATGGATCGGGAGACCTATGAGGATTCTCTGGAGTTGCTGGAGATGATGGACAAGAATCTCTCCAAGATATCCGAGCATGGATATAATACGGTACGGATCGTCAAGGCGATGGAGGAGCTGTTAAAGGACCACCGGAGTAATTTGGCGTTGACGAACGTGAATGATCTTTGCCGGGTGACATTGAAGAAGATCAATAAGCGTTATGGGGCCATTATTCATGAAAAAGGTATACGTATAGACTTTGAGCCGCTGACCTTATCGTTGATGCTCCCGATGGATGTCGAGCAGATGCTGAAGGTCATGAGTAATATTATGGTGAACTCCATTTATGCCCTGCAGCGCAAGTTGGAGACTACGAGTTTTGACCCGTTGATCAAGTTGACGTTGCGGCTGGAGACCGATGAACTGGAGATCCGGGTTTGGGATAACGGTACGGGAATTGATGAGCGCTTGCGTGATAAGATTTTCGCTCCTTTTTTCACGACGAAGACCACGAGTGAGGCGGCCGGTATTGGACTTTATCTCTGCCGTGAGATTATCCAGAACCATCGTGGGACAATCTCGGTGAACAGTGAGAAGGGCATGTTTACGGAAATGCTTATCCGTATCCCGATTTACCTGTCGGATAGCGGCAAGAGAAAACAGGAAGAGGAATCAGTAAAAGGCGATGCTTATGGAAAATGAGGAAAACTTACGGATAGAACAGTTGAAAGCGCAGATCGAGCGTTTGGAAAAGCTCTCCTCCTTGGGGATGCTAAGTGCGGGCATCGCTCACGAGATACAGAATCCCCTGAATTTCGTGATCAATTTCAGTAAACTGTCGGATAAGCTTTTGGAAGACCTGTCGGATATCCTGGAAGAGGAGAAGGAGGTTCTTTCACCCGAGACGTTGGATAAGCTTTCCTCTTTCCAGGACGAGATGGAGGGTATTTTGTCTGATTTGCATGATAACTTGCATAAGATCGAGGCGCACGGGAATCGGGCCATGGCCATTATCCGAGGCATTTTATTATATTCGAGAGGTAAGGATGATGAGTTTGTGGAGTGTGATCCCGTCGAGATTGTTCGGGAATACATTCGTCTGGCCTATCATTCGATGCGGGCCTCTTATAAGGGTTTCAATATTTCCATTCATGAGGAGATCGGCGATAACATTCCGAAGGTGCGTATGATTCCCCAGGATTATAGCCGGGCGGTCTTGAACTTGATGAATAACGCCTGTTATGCGGTTTACAGTAAGTCGAAGATCGCGGCGGTTGGTTATCGTCCGGAGATAACGGTCAAGATGTGGGTAGATGCGAACGACTTATGCTTGTCGATCGAGGATAACGGCGTCGGTCTCTCGGAGACGGTGCGCCAGAATATGTTTACCGCCTTTTTCACGACCAAACCTTTAGGAGAGGGAACAGGTTTGGGACTTTCCATTACCCGGTCGATCATAGAGGATAAGCATAAAGGACGGATTGAGGTGGCCTCTGAAGAGGACCTTTTCACACGATTCACGATCCGGATACCGATCGTGTGCGGGAAGTAGAGAATAGATGGTATCTATATATAATATGATATTAAGGTAGGCTTATGGCGATTAAGATATTGAGTGTTGATGATGAGCCCGATTTGGAGGTGCTTTTGAGTCATTATTTCAGGCGTAAGATCCGGAAAGGGGAATATGAATTTACTTTTGCCCATAATGGTCTGGAAGCCTTAAAATTGATGGTCGAGCATCCGGATTTTGATATCGTGCTCAGTGATATTAACATGCCGGAAATGGACGGATTGACCCTGCTTTCCAAGATTAATGAGCTGCGTAATCCTGCCCAGAAATGTATCATGGTTTCCGCTTATGGCGACATGAAAAATATCCGGACGGCAATGAATCGGGGCGCTTTCGATTTCGCGACGAAGCCGATCGATATGGAGGATTTATCGTTGACGATCGAGAAGGCGGTTGAGGAGGTGAATTATATCAAACAGACCCAGCGAGAGCATCTTCAATTGGAGTCGATCCAATCAGACCTGGCCGTCGCTGGCGAGATTCAGAAGGCGATATTGCCTTGTCGTTTTCCGCCTTTCCCAGAGATAAAGAGTTTGGATATTTACGCGTCTATGACACCTGCCAAGGAGATTGGTGGTGATTTTTACGATTTCTTCCGCCTGGATGATGACCGGATAGGTCTGGTGATCGCGGATGTATCGGGAAAGGGTGTCCCTGCCGCCCTGTTTATGGCGGTTAGTAATACCTTGTTGCGTTCAATCTCGATGACAAAAGATAACTCGCAGGATTGTATAGACGAGTTAAACCGTTTGCTGTCACGGGTAATTGTCAATTCCAAGTTCGTGACCGTCTT
>USAD01000270.1 GCA_900552415.1 uncultured Parabacteroides sp. | reverse complement strand
TAGGGCGAGGCCGATTTCCTGATCACCGGTTGCTGGACCTGCGGCTGGTTCGTCGTCGGGCAGCGGCCGCATGAGCGCTGGAGGGATTTCAGCCGCGGGATAGCGGGCCGTGTGCCTGCCGGGCGAACGTTGCTTTTCACGACCTACAAGATCCGGACCGGCAGCCTGTTTCGCCGGATGCGGGAGGCGTTGGGCCTGATGGGTCGAGACGAGGTGCCTTGCCTGGCGTCGCGAAGCGGTTTGCTGACCGAGGCGGACAAGAGCCGGTTGGATCTCTTCATTAATTCTTCACCTATTCATTAATCATCTTAAAAGAAACGTATTTATGGAAAGTAAAAAATTGACAAGCGCCTCTGGCGCACCGGTTGCCGACAACCAGAATGTGGCGACCGCCGGCCGTCGCGGACCGATGTTGCTGCAAGACGTGTGGTTTTTGGAGAAACTGGCCCATTTCGACCGTGAGGTGATTCCCGAGCGTCGGATGCACGCCAAGGGATCGGGCGCCTTCGGCAAGTTTACGGTGACACATGATATCACGGCCTACACCAAGGCGGCTCTCTTCTCGGAGATCGGCAAGGAGACGGAGGTTTTCGTCCGCTTCTCGACCGTGGCGGGCGAGCGCGGCGCGGCCGACGCCGAGCGTGATATCCGCGGTTTCGCCATCAAGTTCTATACCGAGGAGGGAAACTGGGATCTGGTCGGCAACAACACGCCGGTCTTCTTCCTGCGCGATCCGCTGAAGTTCCCAGACCTGAACCACGCCGTCAAGCGTGACCCGCGCACCAATATGCGCAGCCCGCTCAACAACTGGGATTTCTGGACTTCGCTTCCGGAGGCGTTGCATCAGGTGACGATCACGATGAGCGACCGCGGCATTCCCGCCTCTTATCGCCATATGCATGGTTATGGCAGCCACACCTTCTCGTTGATCAACGCCCGGGGCGAGCGCATTTGGGTCAAGTTCCACCTGCATACCCAGCAGGGCATCAAGAACCTGACCGACCAGGAGGCCGAGGCCATCATCGCCAAGGACCGCGAGAGCCACCAGCGCGACCTGTATGAGAGCATCGAGCGTGGCGACTATCCGCGCTGGACGATGTATATCCAGCTGATGACGGAGGAGCAGGCGGCCAACTGCCCGTTCAACCCGTTCGACCTGACGAAGGTCTGGTCGCAGAAGCAATATCCGCTGATCGAGGTGGGCGTTCTCGAGCTGAACCGCAATCCGGAGAACTATTTCGCCGACGTCGAGCAGGCGGCCTTCAATCCGGCCAACGTGGTGCCGGGCATCAGCTTCTCGCCCGACCGGATGTTGCAGGGACGGCTCTTCTCATACGGCGACACGCAGCGTTATCGCCTGGGCGTGAACCATCACCAGATTCCGGTCAACCGCAGCCGTTGCCCATTCCTTAATATGTATCACCGCGATGGCCAGATGCGTGTCGACGGCAATCACGGCTCGACGCTGGGCTACGAGCCCAACAGCTTCGGCGAGTGGCAGCAGCAGGGCGAGTACAAGGAGCCGCCTTTGGAGCTCGACGGCGCGGCCTACCAGTGGGATTATCGGGAGGACGACTCCGATTATTACTCGCAGGCGGGCGACCTGTTCCGCCTGATGAAGCCCGAGCAGCAAGAGGCCCTTTTCGGGAACACCGCGCGGGCGATGGGCGACATTCCCGACATGATCAAGATCCGCCACATCAAGAACTGCCTGAAGGCGGACGAGAATTATGGCAAGGGCGTCGCCAGGGCGCTGGGCATTGACCTTGACAGAATCGTCTGATCCTGCCGATATAAAGTTCAAGATCCGCCGGGATAAAGTTGGAGATCCCGGTGGATTTTTTTTGTCCGTTATGGGCCTCACAGGGAGCGGAAATTAATAATAGAACATAAAATCGGACAGGTTAATTTTATAAATTCTCATTTTTTCTTGATTAATTCAAAATAATTTGTTAGTATCAAAAGGACATAGGCTTGTAACGAATTAGGGATGTTTTGGCCAAATAATCTTTCCGAAGGACCCGATGTGGGCGATATTCGTACCTTTTTGTCATATTCTGGCTATTCACGTCACACTCGCCTGAAAAACGGCTTATTACTTAAGGTTGCTTAATAAATAGTTTTTTTTTACTTTCGCGACCGTTTATCGAAAAAAACGAAAGAACTCTATTTGTAATGTTAACAAGAGGGCCGCGAGCGAAGCGGTCCTGTTCAGGCAGAAAACTTGTTTTGTGTAATAAATAAAAATGTGTTTATGAAAAAAAGGTTGACTTCTGCGTTACTGTTCCTGGCTATGGGTACAGGTACGGTGTTGGCGCAGACATCAAAGGTTACCGGTAAGGTAGTCGACGAGAATGGCGAGCCCGTGATTGGCGCGTCAATCATCGTAAAGGGAACTACGGTTGGAACCGTAACGGATTTCGATGGAAACTTCGAGTTGGAGGTTCCGAACAATGGCAAGCATCTGGTGATCTCTTACATCGGCATGAAGTCTCAGGAGGTTGGGGTTTCTTCAAATGTTACTGTTCGCTTGATGTCCGACACGCAGAACTTGGATGAGGTGGTCGTAACGGCCATGGGTATCAAGCGTGAGCGTAAGGCTTTGGGTTATGCCGCTCAGGACTTGAAAGCGGATGATTTGAACAAGAGCGGAACGACCTCTTTGGCGAACGCTATCCAGGGTAAGTTGACAGGTGTGGATATCCGTCAGTCTTCAGGTGCTCCTGGCGCTTCCGCTCAGATCACGATTCGTGGTGCCCGTTCGTTCGACGGTAACAACCAGCCTCTGTATGTCGTTGATGGTATGCCTATCAATACTTCTGCCGATTTTGATACGGGTGCTTCTGTATCTGGCGCGAACTACGCGGATCGTAGTATTGATATCAACCCGGAGGATATTGAGTCAATCAACGTATTGAAAGGTCAGGCAGCTTCCGCTCTTTATGGTATCCGTGCTTCTAACGGTGTGATCGTCATCACGACAAAACGTGGTTCCGCCGCTAAGGGTCGTCCTCAGGTAACCGTATCAACCAACTTGAGCGCCGAGCGTGTTTCTCGTAAGTTCGAGCATCAGGAGGTTTATGCGCAAGGTAATGCTATTGGAGCTTATGACCCGACTTCTTCCATGACTTGGGGTCCGAAGATCAGCGAATTGCCTAATGACCCGACTTATGGTGGTAACGTAAACAACTCGTATACACAGGCTGACGGTATGCACCAGGGTATGTATTACAACCCGAAACGTGCGCTCGCTGGTTTGGATGGTTGGACAACTCCGCAGATCTATGATAACGTAGGTGATTTCTTGGGTACAGGATTTACCGAGAATACCAACGTAAACGTTTCACAGAATATTAATGGCATCAGTTATTCATTCGGTGTTAACAACTCACACCAGGAGGG
>USAD01000269.1 GCA_900552415.1 uncultured Parabacteroides sp. | reverse complement strand
GGAGATGAAGATGGCTGCTGCCCAGGCTCTGGCCGGACTCATCTCCGACGACGAGCTCTCCGTCTGGGGGAATGGATGGATCTGGATCGCCATGCTGTTGAGATTCCAGGCCAGATTGCTGTAGCGGTTGGTACGAGCCAATTTCTTGGAGAGCGCCAGCAGGGCGTTCGCGTTGTCCTCCGATTTGGCGTCCGGCCTGAATATGCAGAACGAAAGGTGCTTGATATAAGCCAGGAGGCTGGCCTCGTCTTTCTCCTCAAGCGCGATCCCCGCCAGGAAACAAAGGAAATGTATGTTGTCCTTGAACAGGTTCTTCGCCGTCTGGATGGCTGCCATACCCTCTTTGTTGTTGTCTGTCAGGAAGCAGCTTTGGATATAGGAGATATAGATGTTGGCATCCGCCCTGAGGTCGCTATCGTTCTTGACGAGGTCGCTCAGCAACCGATAGGCCCGGTCGAATTGTTCTTGTTGGAAATAGCATTCCGCCAGGAGTGGGGCCACAATATATTTGGAATCATCATCATCCAGCAGCTCCTCGTACTCGTTGATTGCCCGCTCGTAACTGCCGTTCATGTAAAGGCAATAGGCTCTCAGGACCTTGAGCTCCGCGTTGGGCTCCTTGCTGGTTTCCGCGAAATCGAACGCCTCGATCGCCTTCTCGTATTCGTCCAGCTGGGCATAAAGCCTGCCCAGGATAAACCAGATCTTATAATCATATGGCATTGAGTTCAGGTGCTCTTCGCAAATCTTGACCGCTGTTGGAAAGTCGGTGGTCGACTCGAGGGCGAAGCAGAGCTCATGATGCAAAAAGAGATTGTCGGGAAACATGTTAAAGGCCTTCACCAACCACTCGAGGGCGGAATCGAAATAACCATCGTCATTCATTGCCGAGCAGGCGCATTCCAATGCCTCCTCCAGCACCGGGTCTTCTTCCTTCTCCAGGCGGTTGAGATGGCGGGCCACCTCCTTGAGGTTGCCCAAGCGGCAGTGGCACTCGATGGAGTACAGCTCGATATCCTCGTTGTAGGGATCCTCGTGACTAAGCATGGCCAGGTATCTGAGCGCTTTGGGGTATTCCTCGATAAGCATGAAGTAACGGGCCTCCTTAAGCCGCATATAGAAATTGCCCGGATGTAGTTTAAGTCCCAGCTTCACGATCTCTTCGTAGTACATAAGATTGTCATTGTCTTCCAGGTAATTCAAAAGGGTCTCAATCTCGAAGGTATCCATGTAAAGATCTTTGTTTTCTCTTTTGGCCTCGAGATAACGCTCTAAAGGCGAGAGGGATTTATTCTTATCCATGATCACGTTTTAGGTTGAATTGCCCACACCTGGGAATCAGGTGTGGGCAGGAAATGATGTATCGTGTTATTTATTGATTTTGCTCCACGTGTCTTTCAGTCCGACCGTACGGTTGAAGATCAGGTGATCGGGCGTTGAGTCCGGATCAATATTGAAATAACCGATACGTTGGAATTGCAGATATGACAACTGGGGCAAAGTGGCCACGAATTTCTCGATATAGCAGTTGTTGAGCACTTTCAGCGAGTCCGGATTGATGATCTCCTTCATGGCCTCGAGCGCCGTGCAACCTTTGGCCTCCTGGATTTTCGCTAACTCGTCGCGCGGGTTCTCGGCGTTCCAGAGGCGCTCGTACATGCGGACCTCGGCTTTCAGGCAGTGCGCCTGGCTCAACCAGTGGAGCGTTCCTTTCACCTTGCGGTTCGCGTCGGGCATGCCGCTGCGTGTGTTGGGGTCGTATTCGCAATAGACCTCGACCACCTCGCCGTTCTCGTCCTTTTTGCAGCCCGTACATTTTACGATGTAGGCGTTCTTGAGGCGCACCTCCTGGCCCGGGGTCATCCGGAAGTATTTTTTCGGCGCGTTCTCCATGAAGTCCTCACGCTCGATCCAAAGCTCGCGGCTGAACTCGATCAGGTGCGTGCCGGCCGTTGGATCCTCGGGGTTGTTGATCGCTTCCAGCTCCTCGACCTGTCCTTCCGGATAGTTGGTGATGACCAGCTTGACCGGGTTGACGACCGCCGAGACACGGATGGCGCGGCTGTTGAGGTCCTCGCGGACAGCGCTCTCCAGCAGGGCGAACTCGTTCAGGGCGTCGTAAGTTGTATAACCGATCTTGTTGACGAAGTTGCGGATCGACTCGGGCGAGTAACCACGGCGGCGCAAACCGCACAGGGTCGGCATACGCGGGTCGTCCCAGCCGTTGACCAATCCCTCCTTGACCAGGGTGAGCAGGTTGCGTTTGCTCATCAGGGTGTAGCTGAGGTTCAGCTTATTGAATTCCGTCTGGCGAGGACGATTGTCGTCCAGGTCCTTGCCCTCTTTCAGCCAGTCGATAAACAGGTCGTAAAGCGGACGGTGCACGACGAACTCGAGCGTACAAAGCGAATGGGTGACACCCTCGAAGTAGTCGCTTTGGCCATGCGCGAAGTCGTACATCGGATAGGCTTTCCATTTCGTGCCCGTACGGTGGTGCGGGTGCTTCACGACGCGGTAGATGATCGGGTCGCGGAAGTGCATGTTCGGGTTGGCCATGTCGATCTTGGCTCTCAGGACCATCGCGCCCTCCTCAATCTCGCCACTGTTCATCTTGAGGAAGAGGGCCGTGTTTTCCTCGATCGGCCGGTCGCGGTAGGGGCTGTTCGTGCCCGGTTGGGTCGGCGTGCCTTTCTGGGCTGCGATCTGCTCGGACGATTGCTCGTCGATATAGGCCTTGCCTTCCTGGATCAAGCGGATGGCGAAGTCCCAGAGCTGTTGGAAATAATCGGACGCATAGTAGACGTTCTCCCAGTGGAAGCCCAGCCACTTGATGTCCTCCTGAATGGCCTCGACGTATTCCACGTCCTCCTTTGTGGGGTTTGTATCATCAAAACGAAGGTTGCAGATGCCGCCGTAACGCTCGGCGATGCCGAAATCCATGCAGATCGCCTTGGCATGGCCAATGTGCAGATAGCCATTGGGTTCGGGCGGGAATCGGGTTTGTATCCGTCCTCCGTTCTTGCCTTCGGCTAAATCTTTCTCGACAGCGGCTTCAATGAAGTTAAGACTTTTCTTTTTCTCTTCTTCGTTGGTGTTGATCTCGTTCATATCTTTTTATTATCGTCAGTTTTTATTTATGTCGCGAATTTAAAGAATTCTGTTGGAAGATTTTTTCTTTCGGTTGGTAAATGATGGACGTTCTCCCTTTTTTATCTAATTTTGGACGCGATAAATGAATTCGGTATGATGACAGGATTGAAACGGAGAATGGTTTTCCTCTTGTGGGGATGGATGGGTTGCCTGCTCCCGCTCTGCGCCCAATATACGGTCACGGGCGGGGCGACGGGAAGCCCGATGATGGCGGCTGAGAATACGAGCGAGAAACTGCAGGTCTATGTTGTCTATGGTACCGCCGGCGTCCGGCTGAGTTATTTCTCTTCCTCGACGTCTCATCAATGGTACCGCTATAAGACGAAGCAGCTGGAGGCGGAGA
>USAD01000268.1 GCA_900552415.1 uncultured Parabacteroides sp. | reverse complement strand
CGGCGCCGACCTGGTCGGTAAGGTTGAGGCCGGTATCCCTGAGGATGACCCGCGCAACCCGGCGACCATCGCCGACAACGTGGGCGACAACGTGGGCGACGTGGCCGGCATGGGAGCCGATCTCTACGAGTCCTATTGCGGATCGATCCTGGCGACAGCCGCCCTGGGCGCCGCCGCCTTCGTGGCCAGTGGCGACATTGTGGCGCAATACAAGGCGGTCATCGCCCCTATGTTGATCGCCGCCGTCGGTATCATCCTTTCCATCATCGGTATCTTCGCCGTACGGACCGACGAGAACGCTACGATCAAGAACCTCCTGAAGGCGCTTGCCGTGGGCACCAACCTCAGTTCCGTACTGATCGCCATCAGCTCGTTCGGCATCCTTTACCTTCTGGGGCTTGAGAACTGGTTCTGGATCGGTTGCTCGGTCATCATCGGACTGGTTGTCGGCATCGTGATCGGGCAGGCGACGGAATATTACACCTCACAGTCCTACTTGCCGACCCGCAAAGTGTCGGAAGCGGGCTTGACGGGCCCGGCGACCGTCATCATCTCCGGCCTCGGACTGGGTATGCTCTCGACCGCCGTGCCGGTGATCGCCGTCGTGGTCGGTATCATCTGCTCTTTCCTGTTCGCTTCGGGATTTGACTTCTCGAATATCGCCATGGGTCTTTACGGCATCGGCATCGCCTCCGTCGGCATGCTCTCGACGCTGGGCATCACGCTGGCGACAGACGCCTACGGGCCGATCGCCGACAACGCGGGCGGCAACGCCGAGATGTCGAACCTGGGCAAGGAGGTACGCAAACGGACCGACGCGCTCGACTCGCTGGGCAACACCACCGCCGCTACCGGCAAGGGCTTCGCCATCGGATCGGCCGCGTTGACGGGACTCGCCCTGTTGGCCTCTTACATCGAGGAGATCAAGATCGGCCTCGTCCGGCTGGGCGAGACGACGCTGCAATTCGCCGACGGCCGCTCGATCGACATCGCCAAGGCCTCCTTCTCCGACTTCATGATCTATTACGACGTCACGCTGATGAACCCGAAGGTGCTGTCTGGCATGTTCATCGGTTCGATGATGGCCTTCATGTTCTGCGGATTGACGATGAACGCCGTCGGACGGGCCGCGGGGCACATGGTCGAGGAGGTCCGCCGACAGTTCCGCGAGATCAAGGGCATCCTGACCGGTGAGGCGGAGCCCGACTACGCCCGTTGTGTCGAGATCTCGACCCGCGGCGCGCAGCAGGAGATGGTCCTCCCGTCGGCTCTGGCCATCATCGCCCCCATCGTCACCGGATTGATCTTCGGTGTCTGTGGCGTGGTCGGCCTGCTGATCGGTGGCTTGAGCACCGGCTTCGTCCTGGCGGTCTTCATGGCCAACGCGGGCGGCGCCTGGGATAACGCCAAGAAGCACATCGAGGAGGGTAACTTCGGTGGCAAGGGCAGCGAGGCGCACAAGGCGACCGTCGTGGGCGATACCGTAGGCGACCCCTTCAAGGATACCTCCGGCCCGAGCCTCAACATCCTCATCAAGCTGATGAGCATGGTAGCCATCGTCATGGCGGGACTGACCGTCAGCTGGAGCCTCTTCTAGCACCGGGGACGCGGACGCACCGGGAAATTCGGACGCACCTGAGGTGCGTCCCTACAGGGGGACGAACGAAACCAACGAAACCAACGTAGGGACGCACCCCAGGTGCGTCCGAATTCCCCCAAAAACATATCCGCTACGATTTCAATGAAAATTCATCAATCTCAAACCAAAACACGACAACATGAAAAATGACGACAACAAGAGAAGCAATGAGCTCTCCTTCCCTTCGCGTAAAAGCCCACGAGCCGATTTCCACGACTATAGCAGAGGCGATTATTTCATCACGATCTGCACAAAAAATAAATTCCATTATTTCGGGGAGATCACCAACGGCCAAATGCGGCTCTCTCCACTGGGAGAATTTACCACCAACGCAATAGACAGTCTTCATTCGCATTATCCTTATGCGGAGGTACGAGTATCGATCGTCATGCCCAACCACCTGCACATGATCATCCACATCGACACGGAAGAGAAAAACACACGCCTACCCAAGCAAAGGACAGCCCTGAGCGGCAAACACAAAAAAACGGACGGAAGCGAGCCTCCGGCCAAAATGCGCCTTGAGCCCGCGTCCGTCCGCCTCATCTATCCTGACAAGAGATCAAACCTCTCCTGGGGTTCCGCCCTCTTCGCCGCCAGGCTCGGGATCCGTTCCTTCGTCACCGGCAGAAGTCGTACCACTACTGGTGCCGCCATTCACGATTTCCGAGAAAGAGCTCACGTAGCCATTGACCGTGTTGATAAAACCCGTAATTTCATCTGTTGGCTGAACAATAGCGTACGCGTTGACGATTCGGGTGATCTCGTCATAAAGAGTCGCCGCCTCGTCGATCAAATCCGCCGAACGGAGATCGCTCACTGCCGCATGGGCGGCCGCCTCTTGTGTCCGCAACTCAAAAGCCTCATCAAAAGCCTCATTGGCCGCCTCCAAAGCGTCGATATCCGCCTCAAGACCAAGGGCCGTGACGGATGCCGTGTTCGACGGGTCACGCAGCACGCCGATCATCCCCCGAACCTCGAGAGTCTGCTTCGCGTACTCATGAAAACGTATTTGCTTGTAGCTTGACAGCTGAGGACGCAAGTGGGCGGAAGCCTCACGTTTCTCATCTACCAAACAGTTCTTTGTGGCATCCACCTGGTTATGGATGGATCCCACACCATTGTCGCGCCGTTTGTCAAGCGCCTCAAGGGTCTCGGTCGTAATGTAGGAACGCTGACGGTTAACAATGGAGGCCAGCTGGTCGACCACCTTCTTATAGGCAGGCGCCAATGTCTCGACATGAAGCGCCTCGGCTGTCGTCGCCTCTATTGCCTTATAAGTCCTGTCATGGAAATTACCAGCCGCTCCAATCGTCAACCGGCTGATTGCAAAAGTACGAATTTGTGTTGCCATTTCGTTTCTCGATTTAGTTATACATAAATTATTGGGTCTCTCTCGCGAAGACGAGGGGTTAACAATCGCCTTCACGAGGGCTAAAAATACGATTTTTTACTAAACTATAGAACTTTAACCAAGAAAAAAGATCTTTTTCCGACCGCCAAACCTCTTCTGGGAACGAAAAAAGATCTTTGGCGGGGCAGCGAAGCCCTTCGGAATAAGAAAAAGATCTTTTTCTGACCGCAGAACCTCTTCAGCGAACAGAAAAAGATCTTTGGCGGGGCGGCGAAGCTCTTCGGAACGAGAAAAAGATCTTTTTCTGACCGCAGAACCTCTTCAGCGAACGGAAAAAGATCTTTGGCGGGACAGTGAAGCTCTTCGGAACGAGAAAAAGATCTTTTTCTGACCGCAGAACCTCTTCGGAGGATGGGGAAAGATCTTTGGCCTGGTAGCGGGCCCTCCTGGGGCGCCTCCCAACCGGGGGGGCGGCCCACCAATGAGGGTCACACGAGGGGGACGATAGAAGGGCACGCGC
>USAD01000267.1 GCA_900552415.1 uncultured Parabacteroides sp. | reverse complement strand
GGGCAAAGCCATGCTGCGACAAGGAATAGGTCGCACCATCCTGGCGATACTTGCCTTCCCACACGCTGCCGACAATCGGGAACAACACCGGCGAATGGCGTTTCCAAAAAGCGGGATCCGCCTGCCACAAATACTCCTTTCCGGTCGCGTTCGCCACGATGCCGCTCAACTCGGCGCCATGGTCCGCCACCCGGATGGTCAGATATTGGTTTGATAAACTTCTCATAATCGCTATAATTATTTTACGTTAAATCCAACAATCGCTCGGCGGGCAAGCCTGCCTTGCGCAGGAAGCCGACCAGCGTTCCGCGCAGGAGCGGATCGGCAGACAGCAAGGTCACGCCACACAGGCAACCTGCCGGCACGCTAATAAGCGTGAAAGGGGTGATCATAGATCCGGAACAACGATACTCGACCTCCTCCGGACGACGGAAGGCAACAAGCCGCCACTCGTCGCAACCGCTCTCTTCCGGATCGGCCACCTCCAGGCAAGCGTTACACAGGAGGGAGAAGAAACGGGAATCGGCAGCGAAGCCCGTATTCTCCTCATCAAAGAAGACCTTATCATACTCACGCCCCAACTGGTTAAGGAAATTATCCAGACAAAAAGCACGATCGTATTTCCGGCGGAACAGGAAAAGATTCTCCGACAGGCAATGGTCGGCCAACTGACCATAATCGAAAGCCAGGCGCACCATCGGCCCATCGCCCTCGAGGGCCAGGTCCGGATTCCCGAACAGCGGCAGGATGTACATCCCGACCTCGGGCCCAACCAGCTGGCGGCTGTTCTCCCTGAAGAATGGCATCGCCCGCTTGCTCATTTCCGGCCCGATCCCCACGCTCGCCTCATATTGGGCAAACGCCTCACGCAGCAATCCCAGCCCATACAGGTAATCCCGCTCGGGCACGGCATGTTGCAGGTTGATCAGCTCCAACGAAAGCCCCTCGCCCTTTTCCAGAGCCTGGACAGAGGCGAAAAAAACACGCAAGGGCAAATACGCGTACAACAAGGTCGAATCAGTTCCCATATTCGTTCATCTTTTATAACCTAACGAAAGACAAAGATAAAAGAAAACCCCTTCCCCGCCATCCCTTCCACCAAAAGATTTCACCGATCCAGGCAAGGCAACGCGCCGATTTCAACATAAAATACTACCTTTGCCGGCAAAATCCAGACGTATGAAATTCGAGTTACAATATAACGATCCCAAATCGAACGCGAGAGCGGGCCTGATCACGACCGATCATGGCCTCATTGAAACCCCCATCTTCATGCCTGTCGGCACGCAAGGGACGGTGAAAGGTGTCCATATCCCCGAGTTGAGAGACGATATCAAGGCGCAAATCATCCTCGGAAACACCTATCATCTTTACCTACGCCCAGGAATTCATATCCTGGAAAAGGTCGGCGGATTGCATAAGTTCAACGGCTGGGAGCGACCCATACTGACCGACAGCGGTGGTTTCCAGGTCTTCTCCCTCTCCGACAATCGCAAGCTGCACGAGGAGGGCGCCGAGTTCCGCTCGCACATCGACGGGTCGAAGCACCTCTTCACGCCCGAGAAGGTGATGGATATCGAGCGCACGATCGGCGCGGACATCATCATGGCCTTCGACGAGTGTTGCCCGGGCGACGCCGACTACGACTACGCGAAGCAGTCGCTGGGCCTGACGCAACGCTGGCTCGACCGTTGCTTCAAGCGTTTCAACGAGACGGATCCCAAATATGGCTATTCGCAATGCCTCTTCCCCATCGTGCAGGGTTGTGTCTACAAGGATCTTCGTATCCAGGCGGCCGAGCACGTGGCCAGCAAAGGGGCCGACGGGAACGCGATCGGCGGTCTCGCCGTGGGTGAGCCGACCGAAAAGATGTACGAGATGATCGAGATCGTCAACGAGGTGTTGCCCAAAGACAAGCCGCGCTACCTGATGGGTGTCGGCACGCCCATCAATATCCTGGAGGCGATCGAGCGGGGCGTCGATATGTTCGATTGCATCATGCCCACCCGCAACGGGCGCAACGGGCAGCTGTTCACCCGCTTCGGGACGATCAACATGCGCAACAAGAAATGGGAGGACGACTTCTCGCCCATCGATCCCGACGGGCACTCCTACGTCGACACGCTCTACAGCAAGGCCTACCTGCATCACCTGATCAAGGTCAACGAGCTGCTGGGATTGCAGATCGCGTCGATTCACAACCTGGCCTTCTACCTCTGGCTGGTCAAGGAGGCCCGGGCGCACATCATCGCCGGCGACTACACCACCTGGAAAGCGGGCATGGTGCGGCAATTAGCGAACCGTCTATAAAATAAACCCATCAAGACATGAGCTTCAGACTTAAACGGATAGACTGGTATATCATCAAGCAATTCCTGGGAACCTACGTGTTCGCCATCCTCTTGATCATATCCATCTCGGTCGTGTTCGACATCAACGAGAAGATCGACAAGTTCCTGAACCCCGACGTTCCGTTGAAGGCGATCATCGTGGACTATTACCTGAACTTCATTCCCTACTTCGCGAACCTGTTCAGCCCATTGTTCACCTTCATCGCCGTCATCTTCTTCACGTCGAAGCTGGCGGATAACTCGGAGATCATCGCGATGCTGTCCAGCGGCATGAGTTTCCGGCGGCTCATGTTGCCCTATGGCATCTCGGCGGCCATCATCGCGGGCGTGACCTTCGTCCTGAACGCGTTCATCATCCCGCCCGCCAACGAGGTCCGTATCGACTTCCAGAACAAGTACATCAAGAACAAGAAGGTAGACTATATACGCAATGCCCAGCTGGAGATCGAGCCGGGCGTGATCGCCTATTTCGACAGCTACGATGCCCGCTCGAACATGGGCTACCGTTTCTCGCTCGAGCATTTCGAGGACAAGAAGCTGGTCTCGAGGCTGACCGCCAAGTCCATCAAGTACGACTCGCTCTACAAATGGACAGTGATCGATTATATGGTACGCGATTTCATCGACATGAAAGAGCAGATCAGCTCCGGCTCGCGCAAGGACACGACGCTGACCATCGTCCCATCGGACTTCCTGATCTCCGTCAACGACTGCGAGACCATGACCAGTCCCGAGCTGCATACCTATATCTCCCGGCAAAAAGAACGGGGCGTGGGCAACATCCAGACCTTCCAGATCGAGTATCACAAGCGTTTCGCGACCATCATGGCCGCCTTTATCCTGACCACGATCGGCGCGTCGCTCTCGTCGCGCAAGATCAAGGGCGGCATGGGTATGAACATCGGTATCGGACTGGCGCTCAGCTTCTCCTATATCCTGTTCATGACGATCACCTCGACCTTCGCCATCAACGGCTACGTCAGCCCGGCGATGGCCGCCTGGATCCCCAACATCCTCTATACCTTTATCGCGATCTACCTTTACCTGAAGGCGCCCAGATAAGAAGAAAAGGCGGGGAATCCGTAATTTGGTTCATTCGAACCGTGATCCATGCACAAACCATTCCCCGCGTCACCATTATCTTCGCGGTAAAGAATCAATTTTAAACGAGAGATAATATG
>USAD01000266.1 GCA_900552415.1 uncultured Parabacteroides sp. | reverse complement strand
ACGAGGAATACCTTGTCTCATTATTTAGGAGAAGAGCAGATAAAATCCCTCTTCGAGGGCGAACTCATCTATTTTGACCAGAACGACGACCGGCAAGGTGTTGCTCTCTATTATCCAGACAACGAGGGTAATTTTATCATCTTGATCCTCTCAAACAACCGCTACGGTGAGGAGATCCTGAATCGTATGGGCTGGTTCTTGCTTGCCGCTTTACTAATCACGGCCCTGCTCATCCACGGGGTTGGTAAATTCTACGCGAGTCGTGTCGTCAATAAGATCGATGAGGCCTATCAGAGTGAGAAATCGTTTATCAGCAACGCCTCGCACGAGCTGAACAATCCGCTGACCGCCATTCAGAGAGAATGCGAGATCACGCTTCTTAAGCCACGCACACCCGACGAGTACCAGTCGGCCCTTCAGCGCATAGCGGATGAGACACGCCGTATCATCACACTTATGAAACACCTCCTGTTCCTATCACGGGGCGACCACGAGATCTTAAGAAGCGTGATCGAACCCATCCGGCTGGATACCTATCTTAAGGAACTGGCGGAAGAATACGCCGTTCCCTATACCTCAGACGGCACCGCTACTCTTGTAAACGCCAATCCGCATCTTCTGGATGTCGCCATTCGCAACATCCTGAATAATGCCTTGAAATATTCTGATGGGAAAACAGTCCGGATCAGCCTAGCCGAACGACAGGTCACAATAGCTGATCAAGGAATTGGCATCCCTAAAAAAGAGATAAAGCGGATCTTCCAACCCTTCTATCGGGGCAAGAACGCCCGCGACTTCAAGGGCAATGGCATTGGGTTGTCTCTCTCCTATCGCATCCTACGCCTGTATGGTGCCCGCCTCCACATCGAGTCGAAAGAAGGCAAAGGCACCCAAGCGCATATCCTTTTCGACTAAGCCCGGCGACAGGTCAAGGCGAAGTAAAGGATATAGAGGAAGGCCACCAACGGGACAATAAATCCGATCGCCATCTCCTGCTCGCCGATATATCCCATCAACATCGGGCTGAAGGCGCCACCGGCCACACCCATCACGATATAAGAAGAGGCCTTCTTCGTCCCTTCGCCCATGCCCTCAAGTCCTAAGGCAAAGATGGTCGGGAACATGATCGACATAAAAAAGAAGGAGAGATACAAAGCATAGAGAGAAACCGTTCCCAACGTCGCAACCACCAAGGCCATGCAAACTGCGGCCGCCAAAGAATAGAAGGTCAACAACCGCCCCGGCGAGAGCCAGCGCATCGTCAAGCTACCCGTCAACCGCCCGATCATGAACAGGGCCATACCTCCAAACGCCAAGACTCGTGAAGCCTCCAGATTCGTGATTGAGGCATCCTGCTCCGTCACATAATTAATGAAGAAACTGAAGATACCTGTCTGAGCGGCGCAATAACAGAATTGGGCGATCACCGCACGGACAAATTGCCCATGCCGCCAGATCGACACGCAATTCGCCGACTGAGGCTGAGTTCTCTCCTCCTCCTCGGGCCTTACTTCCGGCAACTTGACAAAGAAGAAAAGAATAGCAACCAACAAGACAACCGATCCCACCAACACATAAGGCTTGGAAAGGGCCATCGTATCGCCCTCGGGCGCTCCGAAGATCAAGGCGCCTCCCAATAACGGACCCAAGATCCAACCCAAACCATTGAACGACTGGGAAAGGTTCAATCGCCGGGCAGCAGACTCGGCCGGTCCCAAGATCGTCGAGTAAGGATTAGCAGCTGTCTCAAGAATACACAAACCGCACGCGATCACGAACAACGCCAACAGGAAAGGTGGCGCGGAATGCAAGAAAGCTGCCGGAATAAAAGCGAATGCCCCCAAAGCGAACAACAACAATCCAAAGATGATTCCTTTCCGATAACCATAACGGCGCATGAATGCGCCAGCCGGCAACGCCATCAGGAAATAGGCAATATAAGTCGAGAACTGCACAAGGCCGCTCTCTGCCTTCGTCATCGTAAAAGCGCCTTGGAAATGTTTATTCAACACGTCCAGCAACCCATGAGCCATACCCCACAAGAGGAAGAGGCTCGTCACCAACACGAACGGCACCAGATACGATTTTCCTCCAGGCGCCTCCACCAAACTTCTCTTTTTTGATTCTCCTGTTCTCATTTTTCCAAAAGACAACCTTTTCGCCTATTTAACGAATCTCACTTAGCTTGAAAACCGGTTTCATCAACTGCCACTTCTCTGACGAGGCACTTCCTGGTTCCGCTTTCTGGAAGCGGGAGACGAAATCCTCCCACTCCGCCTGCCGGTCGAGCGTGGCCAAACGCCCGAAAGCGGCATCCCAATCAAAATCATCATCTGTCTCCACAATCATGAACAGGTGAACTCCGTGACGATAAATCTCCATATCACGGATACCCACCGCCCGGATACCTGCCGGGATCTCCGGCCAGATATGCTCTGCCGAATGCCAATACTCATACTCACAGATCAACTCCGGATCTTCTTTCAAGTCTAATGACTGACAATATCGTTTCATCTCAAAATCATTTAATAGCTAATTTCTGGCGGCAAATGTACACAAATTCGCCCGAAAGCGGACATACGAATGCCTTTATGTCAGTTCTCAAACGGACAAAAAACGACAATTCCCCTTTTGGCACATATTTTGATCTTCTGCCTATCGGATAAAGGTTATAAATCCGATGGGACCGAAAGAGGCCCCAACGGTCAACCAGGATCCTAAAACAAGATATTGACAATAACTTAAATTTTTACGATTATGATCTTAAGTCAGAAATTATCCGAGGCGTTCAACGCACAAGTAAACGCAGAAATGTGGTCAGCGAACCTCTATCTCTCAATGGCAGTTTATTTTAAGAAAGCGGGCTTAAACGGTTTCGCTCATTGGATGGAAAAACAGGCAAGCGAGGAACTGGAGCACGCTCAAGAGTTTATCGATTATACAATTGATCGTGGCGGTGATATCGTTATCGGACAGATTAACGTAGTTCCGACAGCTTGGGGCAATCCGACAGAGGTATTCGAGCATGTTTACAAACATGAGTGCCACGTATCAGAGATGATCGACAACTTGATGAACATCGCTGAGGAGAATAAGGATCACGCTTCACGCGACTTCCTGTTCAAGTTCGTTCGCGAGCAAGTAGAGGAAGAGGCAACCGCAAAGAAGATCGTAGAGGAATTGAAGAACTACGGTGAGTGCCATATTGGCATTATGGATCACAAATTGGGCAAAAGAGAATAATTTTAATCCAAGAATACTTTTCAAAGGCCGGGACCCGCAAGGCATCCCGGTTTTTTTATGCCCATAAACACTCTACACAACGACTGGATTATTGAGTATTCATAATGCCCATTATAAAAGGTTTACAATGCCTATTGTCAGCACCTAACGATCCAGTCATAACAAAGTAACAATCGCCTTGCCAAATACAAGACACGCAAAAACTGACAAATGCCACTCATAAGAATCGAGTAGGAGGTAAACATTAATCATAGGTGTTTATCTCCTATTTTCATGTTCACCGACCTCTCACACCACCGTA
>USAD01000265.1 GCA_900552415.1 uncultured Parabacteroides sp. | reverse complement strand
AAGGATCACCCGGGAATCCAGACCAAAGGTGTCCGGTTCATGATGAAACTGACGTTCTAAATGATTTGGGAATGATACAACAAACCGAATTCTCACTTCGGCCTCACAAACGAGGTTTTCATCTAATCACGGGCGAAGTCCTGGCTCAATTGCCGGACTTACCAGAGTTTGGTTTATTACATCTATTCATCAAGCACACCTCGGCGGCCTTATCCATCAATGAGAACGCCGATCCGGACGTGCAAACCGACCTGGCTGCCCTGTTTGATCATCTGGTCAAGGAAAGAGAACCCTATTACACCCATAATGATGAAGGAGATGACGATATGCCGGCACATGGAAAGTCTACACTTGTGGGTACAAGTATCTCCATACCGATCACGCATCACCGATTAAACCTGGGAATTTGGCAAGGCATCTATCTTTGTGAATTCCGTAATCATGGTGGCGCAAGAAAGATTGTAGCCACAATTATTCAATAAAGGAAGTCAACGCAAACATCTCATTACAGGGAAACAAAATTACACAAAACACACAATAGTACGTATCGCCTGATACATACTATCGTGTCGGCTTATGTGAACGTTCATGAAAGCCATCACATACGTATGTATCAGGCGATAAGTACCTACATACAAAATATACCCGGATTTTATTCCTCAACGGCCAGCCGCAACTCATGCAGGCAGGCTTGAACTTCCGTTCCGCTCCCGATATGTTTACCTAAATCATCAGACAGCTTCACGCATTCACGCCATTCCTGGTTCGTGTTCATCTTACAACGGCTTAGCTTCATAACGATGTTGGAGGGCTTATAACCCGTATCGTTCGTCAGATTGGTACCGATACCAAAGGCACATCGGATCTTGTCTTGACAATAATTGAAGATGCGCAAGGCCTTCTCGAAATCCAAGGCGTTACTGAATATGATCGTCTTGGTCGTCGGGTCGATCCCCAATTCCCGATATCTCTCGACCAGCCGGTCAATAAACTCAAACTCATCCCCGGAATCGCAGCGTACGCCATCGAACAATTTCGCCTGTTTCCTGCTGAAATTAGACAGGAAAGAATCGGAAGTATAAGTATCCGAAAGAGCTGTTCCCAAATCACCGTCATAGACATTCACCCAATTCTCCAAAGCCATATAATTCGCATGCTTGTACCCAAATTGGGCGCCGTGGAACATAAACCACTCATGCGGATGGGTTCCCATCATCCGCATTTGGTATTTCATCGCCAAATAGCAGTTGGAGGTACCCGAACAAAACCGGGCATTCTTTTTCAAATAATCCAAAACCAGATCCTGGACCTCATAAGAGAAACGACGCCGCGTACCAAATTCCGAGAAAGGCATCCGATGCTGGTTCGAGAGCGCCACTTTCCTCTCCAACCGCTCAATAATCAGCTTCCGATCGATCTGATAACCTGAAAACTGGTTCTTGATCTCGGAGACTATCGCCAGAAGTGGCACCTCATAAAGCGTTACCTTATATAAGAAATCGGTCACCTGAATATGCAAATGCCCGGACTTATCCAAGGCAACCTCAACCTTATCCGGCTCAAAACGGAATGAGGAAAGCCACTCCCAATACATTAACGGCAAAAAACGGCAATGATGGTACATATACTCCTTTTCCTCCGCGCTCAACACGACACGGGGCATCTTACCAATCTCTTCCCGTAAAGCCCGCAGGAAATCCTCCGTATAAACCGTATCATCCCGGTCCACGAAAGTAAATGTACCCAACGCGTATGGGAACAACTTTATGTAAGCGTATGAGGTCGTAAACTTATATAGGTCCGTATCCAGAATTGAATTTATGATCATGTCTTCTTCTATTAGCAATTAATGAAACAAGCAATTTATACAAATGTAATGGAAATCATGAGAATAAAAAAACGGCTCCCTAAAAACAGGGAACCGTTTTTCAACTATTTTCAGATAACCTATTTCACGAAAGAGGCATTCAGCAAATAATCCGCACAACCCTTTACGCCCTCGAATTGCGTACGGCCATCCGGCATTTTCTCCAACTCCACGAAATAGTCGGCAATACCGTTCGCGTACATTTGCTTGAAAATCATCTCAAAGTTCATCATACCGCTCTGGCCCAATACCGCACGGTCCTTGATATGAAGCACCTTGATCCGATCCTTATGTTTTTGCATATACTCAACAGGATCGTTCTGTCCCATAACGGTCCAATAAACATCCATCTCAAAATAAACCTTAGAAGGATCGGTATCACGCAGCATCAGATCATAGATCTGGTCGCCAACTTTCATAAAGGCAGCGAAAGGATTGCCCTTTACCTTCTCCAGCTGCTCTTTCGTAGCGACACGGTTGAACTCCATGTTGTGGTTGTGATAACCGAAACCGGTAGCGATACCCTCGGCCTTGATCACGTCGGAAGCCTGGTTGAAGACGTCGCAAACCAGCTTCGCGTCGTCGTGAGAAGCGATGCTCGGCATCATCGGCTGAATCAGGTATTTGCAACCCAACTTCGCGTGATCGGCAGCAGTAGCCTTCCAATAATCCATGATCTTCGGCGTGACCTCCTTTGAGTACTGGCGAATCATCGCCTTGAAAGGATCCGTAACCGACGGGTCCGTAGGATTCACGTGTGAGCTGATGATCTGCAAGCCGGCATCATCCGCCATCTTCTTGAATTCCATCATATCCACACCACCGATCTTTCCAGCGTTGTATCCCGCTAACTCAAGCGTCTCATAGCCCATAGCCTTCACCTCTTTCAGGCGGTTAGGCAGATCATCATACAACTCTTTCTGCAAAGAATAGATCTGCAATCCCAATCGTTTACTTGGCTTCGCGGCAGATGCCTCATCTACAGCGTTCGCCTTTGGAGCGTTCGTACAGCTCGTATTGCCTAAAAACAGGCCACCTGCCGTCAACATCGACAGGTTTTTCAAAAAATCTCTTCGGTTACTCATAATATCATGGTATAAAAAAGGCCTTATCCAAAGACTTGGATAAGGCCCTATAATAGTTAACTAATTATCCTTTGCAGAAATAAGGCAATGAATACGGATTACGATATTGATACCAGTACAGACGATGGTTCTCAGCCTCCTTGTCACCATCAAAGCTCAATGTAGCCGGATTCCATTTAAGCGGACGGCCCAACTCACGAGCGATATTCTGCAAGCAGCAAAGCGTATTCGTGCTGCAACCAACCTCTACCGGAGCGATCGGATCCAAACGTGAACGAACGCTATCGATGAAGTTCTGCATATGCGGAGCGCTAGTCTCGAAGTTGCCATTGTTGCCACCATTCTTCTTGCTCTCTTTCAGACGCTTCATGTAAGCCTCGTATTGTTTCTTACGCTCTTCCTCAGTCAACAGTCTCGGACGTTTCTCGATCAAGTCTTTCAAGTCTGCCGGGATCTTAGATTGATCTGAGCAGTTGATATAACCACGAGCTACCTCGATCCAACCGTTATCACCAATGAACTTGATACCTTGAGCATTTGGATTATCCTCCAAATAAGGTTGCTCTGACATCAAGATGCCATTCGCATAACGCATTGTTTAATA
>USAD01000264.1 GCA_900552415.1 uncultured Parabacteroides sp. | reverse complement strand
CAGTGCACACAGCCGCGCAAGGTGCCGCTCGCTGCCGAAAGCGACCATGCACAGGCCCAGTCCTGCAAGCAGTCGCAGCGGCGCGAGTGTCAGCACCGGCCAGACCGCACCCAGAACGGCATAGCCGCCGCCGAGTGCTGCTGAGAAAATCAGCCGCATTTTCCGCACCTGCACGCCGCCTAAGCGAGCCGCCGCAAGCCAGGATGTGCGTATCGGTGATCTTGTGGAACGTCATGAATACCGGGGCGAATATCCCGTTCATCGCTATGGAGATGCAAAAAGCCACGAATACTTTAGCGGCCCCTGTCGGAGCGCCCATCAACTCGCGGGCGTTCGTCATGCCGACATATTCAAGCGCTACCGGCACGCCATTCGAGAAGATGATCATCGCCAGGTTGATTCCCATGCCTAAAATGCCCCAGACAACGGCCCTGGGCAGGATCCCGAAGCCATTACGGACATAAACGCCGGTACTGATACGAAGGCCAAGAACCTCGCCCAGTGTGGACAGGACGGCGAATTTGATAAAACTCATGATCATGCCGTGGCTCGTGTTAAAAGATTTGTACCAGCCATAAAGAGGCTCTGATAACACAAAGGGCATAAAAATGGCGATAATAATCGCGATGAAAATGAAATCTGTCTTTTTCATGGTCTCTTTGATATTGGTGAAATGATTGTTATTAGCAAATGTCTTTTTATAGATTTTGCGGCTAAGATAAAAAAAGTTTAAAACCTACGCCTCATTTTAACGGAGAAAAAAAAGTTTTATCTTTGCTCCATAATTCATGAAAAAGCGACGGAAAGACGCTAATTAGACAGGAAAACATAACTTAATTTAAATTTGGAACAATACCATGATTTGGAATGAGACTATTGAGTGCATGGATCGCGAGGAGATGCGCAAGTTGCAAAGTATCCGTTTGAGACGAGTCGTCGAACATGCTTATCACAACTCTCCCTTTTACCGGAAGAAGATGCAAGAGATGGGCATCGTGCCCGAAGATATACAATCCATTGATGATATCGTGAAGTTGCCTTTCACGGTTAAGCAAGACTTAAGAGACAATTATCCTTTTGGCCTGATGGCGGTCCCGATGTCCGAGATTGTCCGCCTGCATGCCTCGTCGGGTACGACAGGGAAGCCGATCGTTGTCGGTTATACCCGCCGCGACCTGGGAATCTGGGCAGAGGTGGTTTCCCGTTGTTTGACGGCTTATGGCCTTACCAAGAACGATTCTGTTCAGGTTTCTTACGGCTATGGCCTTTTTACGGGCGGTTTGGGCGCTCATGCCGGTGTTGAGAACATTGGCGGAACAGTGATTCCGATGAGTAGCGGCAATACCCGCAAGCAGATCCAGCTGATGCACGACTTTGGGGCGAAAGGTCTGGCTTGTACACCTTCGTATGCCCTTTACCTGGCGGAGACAATCCGTGAGTTGGGCATTCCTCTGGAAGAGTTCCAGTTGCGTGTCGGAGCCTTTGGCGCTGAGCCCTGGACGGAGAATATGCGTAAGGAGCTGGAGGAGAAGTTGAATATTAAAGCTTATGATATTTATGGATTGACGGAGATTTGCGGACCGGGTGTTGGTGGCGAGTGCGAGTGCCAAGACGGTACGCACTTGTGGGAAGATCATTTCTTCCCAGAGATCGTGGATCCAGTGACCCTTCAGCCCGTAGAGCCGGGTCAAACGGGAGAATTGGTCTTCACGACCTTGACAAAAGAGGGTATGCCGATGATCCGCTACCGGACACGCGACCTGACCTCGTTGAATTATGAGCGTTGCGCTTGTGGCCGTACGGCCGTACGGATGAGCCGTATCATGGGTCGAAGCGATGATATGTTGATTATCCGTGGTGTCAACGTCTTCCCGTCGCAGGTCGAGTCGGTCATCCTCGAGCTGCCGGAGTTCGAGCCACATTATCTGATTGTTGTGGATCGTGTGAACAATACCGATACGTTCCAGATCCAGGTCGAGGTTCGTCCGGAATATTATACGGACGAGATGAACAAGCTGATTGCCTTGAAGAAGAAGATCGCCGGACGGATGCAGAGCGTCATTGGCCTGCAGCCGGACATCAAGATCGTCGAGCCGCGTAGCATCGAGCGCAGCATGGGCAAAGCAAAACATGTGATTGATAACCGTAAGCTCGTGTGACCCGTTGGGAAAGCAGGGCTGAAATATAAACTTTTAAAATAGTACCGATATGCTGATTAAACAGTTGTCAATTTTCTTGGAGAATAAGAAGGGCCGTTTTACGGAAGTGGCGAAGATATTAGGTGAGGCAGGCGTGAATATGTCCGCCTTCACTGTCGCGGAAAATTCGGATTTTGGTATTTTGCGGTTGATCGTCTCGGATACGGACAAGGCGATCCAGGTGCTCCGGGAGCGGCTTTATGCGGTAAGCGTTGCCGATGTGGTTTGCCTGCACTGCCCGAACCAGCCCGGCGCATTGGCCAAGGCGATGGATATCATCACGAACGCCGGCATTTTCGTGGAGTATATGTACGCGTTCTCGCAGGGTGATGCCGCCAACGTGATCATCCGTCCCGACAACATCGAGAAATGCGCCGAGGTACTGAAAGCGAATAAGCTTGAGTTGATCGCCGCGAGCGACCTCTATAAGTTGTAGTAGACCGGGAATCCTTTTTCACGGGCTTTCGTTAAATATAAAAAATCTTAAAAAGCGGAAGCCCGTAAGGAGGAATTATGATCTCCAACGACTAAAATATTAATTTTGCGGACTAAAATTATTTGAATGAAGAAGATTGTATTTTTTTTGATGATGATCGTGTTGTTGTCCGCGTGTGGCGAATACAATAACATCTTGAAAAGTACGGACTACGAGTTGAAATATTCTTACGCGAAGAAATATTTCAATGAGAAGAAATATTCGAAGGCCGCGACTTTGTTGGATGAGTTGGTTACAATCTTTAAGGGTACGGCCTATGCGGAGGAGTCGTTGTATTTGCTGGCGCAGAGTTATTACGGGCAAGAGGATTACCAGACGGCTTCCCAATATTTCGAGACCTACTACACGACCTATCCCAAGGGTGAGTTCACGGAGCTAGCCCGTTTCTATTCGGGTTATGGTTTGTATCTGGATTCTCCGGATCCTCGTCTGGACCAGACGCAGACCTATAAGGCCATCGAGCAGTTGCAGCTCTATATGGAGTATTACCCGCAGAGCGAGCGTGCGGCGCAGGCCCAGGATATCCTTTTTGAGTTGCAGGAGAAGTTGGCATACAAGGAGCTGTTGGCGACACGCCTCTACTTCAACCTGGGAACTTATATGGGAAATAACTACTTGTCGAGTGTCATAACGGCGCGGAACGCCTTGAAGAATTATCCTTACACGAAATATCGTGAGGAGTTCATGGTCTTGATGATCCGTTCGAAATATGAGCTGGCGTTGGTCAGTGTGGACGAGAAATTGCAAGGGCGATACCGTGAGGTGGTTGATGAGTACTACAATTACATGAACGAGTATCCCGAAGGCAAGTATGTCAAGGAGGTGAAACGCTATTTTGATTACGCGAACAAGCGTATTGTGG
>USAD01000263.1 GCA_900552415.1 uncultured Parabacteroides sp. | reverse complement strand
ACGATCTTCCCGAAGCGGGATGCGACGAGGCCGGGCGGGGGTGTCTCGCCGGGCCGGTCTTTGCAGCGGCCGTGATGCTGCCGCCCGATTTCCACGACCCCTTGCTCAACGATTCGAAGCAGATGACCGAGCGCAACCGCGAGAAGCTTCGGACGATTATCGAACGCGAAGCCGTGGCATGGGCCGTCGAAGCGGTCTCCGCCGAGCGGATCGACGAGATCAACAGCATATACGATTATGCCGTGGAACGGGGTTGGTCCTTCTATTGTATTACGGGCTCATCGGAGGAGGCCATGTCGGCTTGGACGGATAATACGGGAGCTGAGTATCCTTATCTCTTCGCGGATGAGGTCTTGTTGAAGACGATTATCCGATCGAATCCTGGATTGGTGCTGATGCGTGAGGGAACGATCCTCGGGAAGTGGCATTATAACGATTTTCCCTCGGCAGAGGCGCTTGAGACCGCTTTTGATCCCTATCTGACCGGAAATTATGACCGGAAAAGCGAAGAAGATGCCAAACTATTAACCAACCTGTTGACTTTTATCTTACCTTTGTCGCTAGTTTGGGTTTATGATGGCTTCCGTTTCAGGAGACGTAAACGTAAAGCGGACAATTAATTCACATATTTAATTATATAAGGTTATGAGAAAGAATATTGTTGCGGGAAACTGGAAAATGAACACAACTCTCGCTGAGGGTTTGGCTCTCGCTAAAGGTCTTGACGAGGCTTTGAAAGGTAAAACTCCTAATTGTGACGTGATTATCGGTACTCCGTTCACTCACTTGGCAAGCGTTGTCGCAGCTATCGATACAAACAAGATCGGTGTTGCCGCTGAGAACTGCGCTGATAAGGAGAAGGGTGCTTTCACTGGTGAGGTATCTGCCGCTATGGTTGCTTCAACAGGCGCTAAATATGTTATCTTGGGTCACTCAGAGCGTCGTGCTTATTATCATGAGACTCCGGAGATCTTGAAGACTAAGGTTGAGTTGGCTTTGGCTAACGGCTTGACTCCGATCTTCTGTATCGGTGAGGTATTGGAGGAGAGAGAGGCTGGTAAGCATTTCGAGGTTGTTGACGCTCAGATCGAGGGTTCTTTGTTCGGTTTGTCTGCTGAGGATTTCGGTAAGATCATCTTGGCTTATGAGCCGGTATGGGCAATCGGTACAGGTAAGACCGCTACAGCTGACCAGGCTGAGGAGATCCACGCTCACATCCGTGAGACTCTGGCTGCTAAGTATGGCAAGGAGATCGCTGAGAACTGCACGATCCTTTATGGTGGTAGCTGCAACGCCGGTAACGCTAAGGAGTTGTTCGCTAAACCGAATGTTGACGGTGGCTTGATTGGTGGCGCTTCTTTGAGCGTTGATAAGTTCATGCCGATCATCGAGGCTTTCTAATTGATTATCCAATAGAATAATACCAGGGGTGGGATTGTTCCCGCCCCCTATGTTTTTTATAGCGTATGAGCTTTTCTCTTAGATTTTTGCTGTTCTTCTGCCTGCTGTCGGTCGCTGTGGGCCCGCGGGCGCAAGTCGTGGTGACGGATGGCCTGGACGGAAAGAAGGATACGGTGATTGTTGTGCCGGGTGATCCCTCTATCTTTGACGCGCTCGAGAAGAGCGCCCCGGGCGAAGGAAGCGTGGTGGTCCATCAATCCTCGGCAATCCGGAACTTGGTTGGCGAGCGGATGCGGGGCGAGAACGTGGAGGCGACCGATAGTCTTGTTTACCTGAAGATGCAGGGGTTTCGTACGCAAGTCTTTTCTGGAAATAACCAGCGTGCCTCGAAGGATGAGGCATTCCTGAAGGAAAAGGAGATTAAGGAACTTTTCCCGGATCTATCCACTTATGTGACCTATACGGCTCCGTTCTGGAAGCTGCGTGTCGGTGATTTCCGGTCGCACGAGGAGGCTTACCGGATGATGCGGATCTTGATGGAGGCGTTTCCTAAATATGGTAAGGAGATGTATATTGTCCGCGAGGAGATCAGGATTCCATTGAACTAACAATTTTATTATATTCTATTCAATTCTTTATATTTTACGGCGAGATGGCTGAAGTTAACGACGAGATTTTGCGCCGGCGTGAGGTGCTGGCCGAGCATTATAAGGATATCCTCAATCTTTTGGGCGAGAATACGGAACGCGAGGGCTTGGTGAAAACCCCGACGCGTGTGGCTAAGGCGATGCAGTTCCTGACGAAGGGGTATGGCGAGGATCCTGAGGCGGTCTTGCGCTCCGCTATGTTCAAGGAGGAGGATTACAAGCAGATGGTGATCGTGAAGGATATCGATTTCTTTTCCTTGTGCGAGCATCATATGTTGCCCTTCTTTGGCAAGGCGCACGTGGCCTATATCCCGAAGCATTATATTACCGGCCTGAGCAAGATCCCGCGGGTGGTGGATATCTTCGCCCGCCGCTTGCAAATCCAGGAGCGGCTGACCATGCAGATCAAGGATTGCATCCAGAAGACGCTCGATCCCCTGGGCGTGATGGTCGTGATCGAGGCGCAACACATGTGCATGCAAATGCGAGGCGTAGAGAAGCAGAACTCCCTGACAACTACGTCCGATTTTACCGGTTTCTTCCAACAGGCGAAGACGCGCGAGGAGTTCATGAACCTGATCAAGCACGAGCGTTGACGCGTACGCGCCGGCTTACGCGAGTGTCCCCGTGTGCCGACGCTTATCATCCCGCGGGAAAGGGGCGCGGGTTATTCCACGAGTAGCCCGAGCCACTTCTCCAGCTCTCCAGTCCATTGTCGCTTGAAGGTGTAGCTGTCGTTATAGCCCCAGCCATGCCCGCCGGTCGGGTAGATGTGCAGGCTCGCTGATACGCCATGCTTTACCAGAGCGGAATAGTAAGCGACGCTGTTTTCGACCGGTACCACGTCGTCGTCCGTACAGTGCAGGATGAAGGCGGGTGGCGTGTCGCTCTTGACCTGTTTCTCATTTGAGTATTTGGTCTCCAGGGCCTTGTCGGGCGACTTGCCCAGCAGGTTGTCGTGCGAGCCCATGTGGGTGAACGCCGGGTCCATCGTGATGACCGGATAGAAAAGGATCTGGAAGTCGGGCCGGGTCGCGGCGTCGGTGAAATGGGTCGCGGCGGTGCTGGCCAGGTGTCCCCCGGCCGACGAGCCCATGATCCCCAGTTTCTGGATGTTCCACTCGGCGGCGTGCTGGCGCATGATCCGCAGGGCCTGTTGGGCGTCGCTCAGGGGCACCTCGTTGTTCCCGTTGGGCATCCGATAGCGCAACACGGCGTAGGTGATGCCCATCCGGTTCATCCAGTCCGCCATCATCGTCCCCTCGTGCTCCATCGCCAGGCCCCAATAGCCGCCACCCGGGCAGGCGACGATTGCCAGCCCGTTCCCATGCTCGGCGGGAAAGATGGTCAGGGTCGGTTCCGCCACGTAGAGCGCGCCGCCCTCCGCTTGCGCTCGCATCTTGTTGTCGTTGGGGGTGCCGTTTGGCCATAGGTTGATCACGATCGGTTCCTTGGCCTGGAGAAGGCCGCCAACCAGCAGTAGTAAGAATGTAAACCAATATCTTTTCATCGTATCGCAATTTAAAGTTACTCCGCGAAGGTAGCGAATCTGTCTCGC
>USAD01000262.1 GCA_900552415.1 uncultured Parabacteroides sp. | reverse complement strand
AGTGCACAGAGCATAAGGACAGTGGTATGCCGGGTACTTCTCGTTATATCACTACCAAGAACAGAAAGAATACAACTCAGAGATTGGAACTTATGAAATACAACCCAATCCTGAAAAAAATGACATTACACAAAGAAATTAAGTAATTGGAGTTTTAAACAATGGCAAAAAAAGCGGTCGCAACATTTAAGAAAGGTGACGGACGTACCTATTCAAAGGTCATCAAGATGGTTAAGTCCCCGAAGACTGGAGCATACATCTTCCAGGAGGAAATGATTCCGAATGAGGCTGTAAAAGATTATTTCGCGAAATAATCCGCTTCATAACGATATAAGAAACCTCTTCCCCATTCCGGAGAAGAGGTTTTTTTATGCCCAAACTTTTCCGGCAGCATTTCTATCGGAAAAGAATATTTCTTATTTTTGTTGTTCGAATAACAACCTACGTGAATAATAAACAGACAAGATTATGAGATTCAATGTATCCAGCACCGCGCTATTGGCTCGTCTGCAATCTATAAGCAAAGTAATCGCTTCCAAAAACTCATTACCTATTTTGGATAACTTCCTTTTCAACCTGGAAGGTGACAAACTGACAATCACGGCCTCCGACGCCGAGATCCGGCTCGAGACAAGTATTGAGGTGATGAACGCCAGTGGTTCCGGATTGTTCGCTGTTTCCGCGAAGATCCTGCTGGATCCATTAAAGGAGCTTCCCGAGCAGCCTCTCATGTTCGACATTAACGATAACAACCTGGAGATCTTCATCCATTTCCAGAATGGAAAGTATAATTTCATCGGCATGCAAGGAACGACTTATCCTTTGGAAAAAGCGCTCAAGGAAAGCACCGTGGAATTCAATATCGACGCCCAACTGTTGTTGAGTGGCATCAGCCGTTCGCTGTTCGCTACCGCCGACGACGAGTTGCGCCCGATCATGAACGGTATCTATTTCGACCTGAAGCCGGAAGACCTGACTTTCGTCGCGTCCGACGGGCATAAGCTTGTCCGCTTGCGCAATCTTTCCGTGAAAGCGGAGGAAAGAGCCTCTTTCATCCTGCCCAAGAAACCGGCCAATCTTTTGAAAGGCTTGTTGGCAAAAGAGGACGGACCGATCAAGATCAAGTTCGACGACAACAGCGCTCACATCTCGAGCCCCAATTTCAAGATGGTTTGTCGCCTGATCGAGGGTCGTTATCCCAATTACAACAGTGTCATTCCACAAGAGAATCCATACAAGGTAACCGTAGACCGGATCTCGTTGCTGAACGCGCTTAAGCGTGTCTCGGTTTTCGCTAATCCAGCAAGCAGCCTGGTGAAATTGCAATTAACCCACAACGAGATTCTCATCTCCGCTCAAGATATCGACTTCTCTACCTCAGCGGAAGAGAAGATCTCCTGCTCTTTTGAGGACACCGAATTGAATATCGGCTTCAAGGCGACGTTCCTGATCGAGATATTGAGCAACATCTATTCGGAAGAGGTTATCCTGGAATTGGCAGATCCATCACGGGCAGGCGTTATCGTTCCCGCCGAGAACGACGAGGACGAGGATCTTTTGATGTTGTTGATGCCCATGATGTTGAATGATTAATCTTAAAGTAAAGATGCAATTAAATTTAAAGAATCCCCTGATATTTTTCGACCTGGAAACGACCGGAATCGACATTGTCAAAGACCGGATCGTGGAATTGTCGTACGTAAAGGTCATGCCGAACGGCGAGGAGACCGTCAAGACTTACCGGATCAATCCGGAGATGCCCATTCCGCCCGAGTCGACAGCGATTCATGGGATCACGGACGAGGATGTCAAGGATTGCCCTACCTTCAAGGCGATCGCGAAGAACTTGGCTGCCCAAATCGAGGGGTGCGACTTGGCTGGTTATAATTCCAACCGTTTCGATATTCCCCTGCTCGCCGAGGAGTTTCTTCGGGCGGATGTCGACATCAACCTGAACAAACGGAGATTTATAGACGTACAGACCATCTTCCACAAGATGGAGCAACGGACTCTCTCCGCCGCCTATAAATTCTATTGCGATAAGAATCTGGAAAACGCCCATACGGCCGAAGCGGACGCTATGGCGACCTATGAAGTGCTGAAAGCCCAGTTGGATCGCTATCCGGAACTGACAAACGATGTCACCTTCCTTTCGCAATTCTCCGCCTATTCCAAAAACGTGGATTTTGCGGGACGCATGATTTACAACAGCAAAGGTGAGGAAGTCATCAATTTCGGAAAATACAAAGGACGTCTTGTAGAGGAGGTCCTCCAATCTGATCCCGGCTACTATGCCTGGGTCATGGGCGCGGATTTCCCGCTCAACACGAAAAAGATGTTCACGGAGATCAAGCTCAGGGGGTTCAACCAAAAGAAATAAAACCGAAAGAAGGATATGTTAAAAGGCAAACACATCATACTTGGCATTACGGGAAGTATCGCAGCCTACAAGGCAGCCTACATCATTCGGGGTTTGGTCAAGAAAGGCGCTGAGGTACAAGTGGTCATCACACCATCCGGAAAGGAGTTTATCACGCCCCTGACTTTGGCGACACTCAGCAGCCATCCTGTCATCAGCGAGTTCTTCTCCAATCGCGACGGCACGTGGAATAGCCATGTGGATCTTGGCCTTTGGGCTGATGTCATGCTGATCGCCCCGGCAACCGCAAATGTGATCGCCAAGCTGGCCCACGGCCTGGCGGATGACATGCTGACCACCGTTACCCTGGCGGCCCGCTGCCCCAAGCTGGTGGCCCCCGCCATGAACACTCATATGCTGGAAAACCCCATCACCCAGGATAACCTGAAAACGCTGGAACATTACGGTTTCACCGTCATTCCCTCCGGTTCCGGCCTGTTGGCCTGCGGCGATACGGGCTCCGGCCGCCTGCCCGATGAGAGCGTTCTGGTGGACTATGTGGCACGGGAGCTGGAACACGAAAAAGACATGCAGGGCATGAAAGTGGTGGTTTCTGCTGGCGGCACCCGCGAACCGATGGACCCGGTGCGCTACCTGACCAACCATTCCACCGGCAAGATGGGCTATGCCGTGGCCCGCGCCGCCGCCATGCGGGGTGCGGACGTCACCCTCATCCACGGCCCCACGGCCCTGCCCCCGGTCAAGTTCACCGAGGACGTGCCCATTACCACGGCGCAGGACATGTATGAAGCTGTCACCAGCCGCTTTGCGGACATGGACATCCTTGTGATGGCCGCTGCCGTGGCCGATTACCGCCCCGCCACCGTGGCCGACGATAAGATCAAGAAAAAGGACGGCGACCTCTCCATCCCCGTGGAGCGCACCGCCGACATTCTGGGCACCATCGGCCCCCGGAAGACCAAGCAGTTCCTCTGCGGCTTCTCGATGGAGACCCGCGACATGGTAGAGAATTCCGCCGCCAAGCTGAAAAAGAAGAATCTGGACATGGTGGTGGCGAACAACCTCAAGGTCTCCGGTGCCGGGTTCGGCGTGGACACCAACGTGGTCACGTTCATCACCCCGGACGGCACCCGGGAGCTGCCCCTGATGAGCAAAGCCGACGTGGCAGACGCCATCCTGGACGAAATTTTAAAGCGCCGCGGCCACTGAGACATAAAAAATACGCCTTGCGTCTGCAAGGCGTATTTTTTT
>USAD01000261.1 GCA_900552415.1 uncultured Parabacteroides sp. | reverse complement strand
AAAAAATTAGGGAGACGGGCAAGTTCTGACTGAGCGAAGTTAGGACTTGCCCGATTTTTTTGCAAACACAAAAAAGGCCGTCTCATTTTGAGACAGCCTCTTTTAAGGTTTATGTTATGATTGTTTATTTTTCCTTTTCCGCATATTTGCAAGAGGTAATGTATAATTGCATAACCTCATCGTCTTTACGTAAAGTAGCGCCAGAAGGAGCCATATAATGCGTAATCGTTTTGGAGTAGGTCTCTCCGGTATAACTGTTAGACTCGGTTGTCCGTTCAACCGGGAAGACCAACAGTTCCAAGTCCTGATCCGGGTGCTCGTCGATCTGTTTCTTCATCAAATTCGAGAAGTTGCTGAGCGTATAGGTTCTCTTGTCTGTTGTCGAGTTGGATGCCAAATAAGAGGTTTGCTTGTCCTCAACCCGTCCCTCCTCAAAGAAGGTCTTGACCGAATCTTCCGGCAGGATCAGGAGATAGGTTGGCGTAGGATATGTAAACTCACTCTCTGCTTGAGGCATTGCCTTAAGTGTCAATGGAATGTTGTTTATGATGCGGTCCGACATGATTTCAGCGATTTCGCTGGTCGGGATAGTCACCTTGGTACAAACACCCGCTGGGGTTTTCAAGTAAGTGTATTGCTGGTCCGCAAGCAGGTGGCTCATATCCATATTGCTGAAATGGTTCCGTTGGATCACCTCCTGTGTTGTCGAGAAACTCTCAACACCCAAAGCCAAAGAGTCGTTACCCAAATAACCCTCAGTCATATAGGTATAATAGATTTGTAAGCTGGATGATGAGACAGACAAGATATTACCGCTACCAAAGGTTGTTGTCGCATAAATACCAGGAAAGAACTCGTTGAAGGCCTCCTGGCTGGCGAATGACCCCGGGTTATTAATTGTCTCATCATAGAAATTCTGTCCAAACTCAACAGGAATCTTGATATCAACTGAAGGCGTGTAACGGACAAGTGTGTTGAAACGGACTGAGTCGGGGACACTCGCATTGAATGCCGTATAGGCTTTCGAGCCTAATGGCTGACTCATATCGCAATATTGGTTTACGTCAAAATCCGTGTAATAGTTCTTCTCCAGCGGCGAGGTAATTTTGAAAATCTCCGCCCGCATAGGCGCTAACGAGTCGCCCGCCCATGCGCCGTTATATGAACTGCCGGTCATATCTATATAATAGATTCGATAGAGGACAGAGTCAATCTTACCGTCGATCGGCGTATGTTCGAACTTGAAACCGCTCGGGCAATAGAACTGGCACATGAAATCTGATTTCAGGTTGCCATATACGGGATCGTATAATTCTCCCAATTGAGCGGCTGTCGTTTTCGCGTAAATGGAATCCAACAACACGGTTGTTGTCTTGATCCGGAATGTGTCGGTGTAAACAGCAATGGTATCATCGCTCGGTTGAATACTTGTTCCTATTGAACTCAACTCATCATTACATCCACTAAATAAACTTGCTCCTAGGCATGCACCAAGTATTAATAGCTTGATTTTCATTGCGACAAAAATTTGAACTTATTTAGAGTTTCCCAAAACCACGTCGTAGAACTTATTGAACTCATCAATATAGGTCTCCGGCGACTGGTAGGGGAGAAACAGGATTTTTTTCTTATTCGCGATATATTCCGCTACTTCTGGATTGATCGTCTCGCTTCCCTGGATAACACCGTCGGACAGGTCAATAGCCATCTTGCTCAATGCCACAAAGCTCGTGTCGCTCTTCAGCAACTTGACATCGGCATCTTTCGCTCCGTCAGTTTTCAGCTTGGTAGCGAAATTCTTATTGAACGGTTTTTGGAATTCATCGTTATAAACGGAATAGACCACCTTTGTATCACGGAAACAGGGATCATCAGCATACATTCGTTTAATGTATAAGGCGGTCAATGCGGACATCCAGCCGTGGCAGTGGATCAGATCTGGGATCCAACGAAGTTTTTTGGCTGTTTCCAGGACACCCCGGACAAAAAAGATCGAACGGTCGTCATTATCCTCGTACTCGTTGCCCTCCTCGTCCCGAACAGTTGATCGGCGCTGGAAAAAGTCGTCATTGTCAATAAAATAGACCTGCATACGGGCAGCTGGAATAGAAGCGACCTTGATGATCAGCGGATGGTCGGTGTCATCAATGATTAAGTTCATCCCGGAAAGACGGATTACCTCATGAAGTTGATTGCGGCGCTCGTTAATATTGCCGAATCGGGGCATGAAAGTCCGAATCTCGCGGCCACGTTCCTGGATCCCTTGTGGAAGGTTCCGACAGTTTGTAGCGATCTCTGATTCGGGAAGGTAAGGCGTAATTTCTTGGGCTATAAACAAAATTCTTTTTGCATCCATTCTGTAAACTAGTTTTATGTGACGGTACAAAGATACAAATTTTCTTTTATTTACGGTAATTATTTAGTTGCTTTGCACCGTGATTTAAGCATCTATAGGGATGAAAGTAGTTAATAGTATTAAAGAATTGAGAGAAAATCTTTCTCAGGAGAGACTGGAGAAACGTAGTATTGGTCTGGTGCCGACCATGGGTGCCTTGCATGCCGGTCATATCAGCCTGGTGGAGCGTTGCGTGAGAGAGAATGACGTTTGTGTTGTCAGCGTGTTCGTCAATCCGACACAATTTAACGATAAGCACGACTTGGAAACCTATCCGAGAACTCTCGAGGCCGATTGTGCCTTGTTGGAGGCGGCTGGGTGCCATTACGTGTTCGCCCCCTCGGTAGAGGAGATGTATCCGGAGCCCGACACGCGTGTATTCAATTTGGGTCGGGTTGCCGAGGTTATGGAGGGCGCTATGCGTCCGGGACATTTCAACGGAGTAGCCCAGGTTGTCAGCAAGCTGTTTTATATCGTGGAGCCGGATAACGCCTATTTCGGCGAGAAGGATTTCCAGCAGATCGCCGTTATCCGTGCGATGGTGAAACAGTTGAATATCCCCGTGAAAATTAACGCTTGCCCGATCAAGCGTGAGGCGGACGGTTTGGCGTTGAGTAGCCGGAATACCCGTTTGACGCCGGAATTGCGTCAAAAAGCGCCTTTGATTGCGCGTACGTTAAAAGAAAGTACTACCTTTGCGCCCGGAAAAAGCGTCCAAGAAGTGATTGACTTTGTTGTCAATACGATTAATGCTGATCCGGACATGCGGGTGGAGTATTATGAGATCGTGGATGGTAACACTTTGGAGGCTATCAAGGACTGGTCGGAAACGGACTATCCGGTTGGTTGTATTACGGTCTTCTGTGGTGAGGTGCGCTTGATCGACAACATTAAGTACAATCATTGATACGGGCTTTTGTCGTTAGGTGGATAGCTAATTTATTTATATAGGTTAAAAATGTATATAGAGGTAGTTAAATCAAAGATCCATCGGGTGACAGTTACGGAGGCCAATCTGAACTACATTGGCAGTGTCACGATCGATGAGGATTTGCTGGATGCGGCTAATTTGATTCCCAACGAGAAGGTCGCTATTGTCAACAACAATAACGGCGAGCGTTTTGAGACGTATATTATTAAAGGAGAAAGAGGCTCCGGGGTTGTCTGTCTCAATGGTGCGGCCGCCCGGAAAGCGCAGCCAGGCGATGTCGTGATAATCATGTCGTATGCCCTTATGGACTTT
>USAD01000260.1 GCA_900552415.1 uncultured Parabacteroides sp. | reverse complement strand
AATAACGAGGCCTTTTGGAAGCGAGCGGAAGACGGGACTCGAACCCGCGACCCTAACCTTGGCAAGGTTATGCTCTACCAACTGAGCTACTTCCGCAATATGTTTGTTTCTCTTTTGCGGTTGCAAAGGTATGTCAATTTTTTGAATCTCCAAACAAAATCGAGAAAAAATATCAATATCCTACAAATATTTTATTTCCGGACCGGCTGACCGGATAGCGTTGGAGATAGTATTCGCTTGGTCCTGAGACAGGATTGCCTACTCCATACAGTAATTCATATTTTGAGCCGCATTTGGGACAAATGGCATTGATATCACCGTCCTCGACCGTAACGATAACATTGGATTGTGCCTCGTATGGACAAGCGGCATCAAAAGCGTAGAAGATGTCGTTGTCGCCGTGGAAGACCAATACGCCTCCAAATCCCGTGTACTCGTTCGCCTGGTCGATATTGTCTTTGGTGTAAATCTTATGCGAGTAGAGCGCGTTTAACGCCTTGTCGTTGTATGTCAGGTCCAACTCCAGATAAACCCGTTGCGACGGGATACGCATCTCGATCTTTTCCGTGCATGCGAATCCCGCCAACAGGAGGAGTGGAAGCAAAAACTTTCGTTTAACCATGGATTAACTCTTTTTCTGCTTGATTGACCTTCTCGAACTGGAAGGTATTCATGATCTCTTTCATTAAAGCCGCTATCTTATCGTTGCTCAGATTGCCAATGCTGCCCTCGTGGGTGTGATTGACCTGCTTCTGGGGAACAAATTGACCAGCCTCGATCTCAAGTCCGACCTGCTTATAGGCATCCCTGAAAGGTACGCCGTTGAGGACTCTCTTGTTGACCTCCTCGACACTGAATACCAAAGCGTATTTGTCGTCGTCAAGAATGTGCTCGTTGACCTTGATTTCTCGCATCATGTGAGTGACCATCGTCAGGCAGTCGTTCAGCTCGTCAAAAGCGGGGAGAAAGACCTCCTTGATGATCTGCAGGTCACGGAAATAGCCAGACGGCAGATTATTGCATATAAGCGTGATTTGCGTTGGCAATCCCTGGATCTTATTGCACTTCGCTCGTGTCAACTCGAAGACATCCGGATTCTTCTTGGGTGGCATGATGCTTGATCCGGTCGTGAAATGGTCCGGAAGTTTGATGAACCCGAAATTCTGGCTGTTGAAAAGGCAAGCGTCGAATGCTAATTTCGAGAGTGTCGCCGCGATGCCAGCCATGGCGAAGGCAACCGTACGTTCCATCTTGCCTCGTCCCATTTGTGCGTAGACCACATTATAATCTAACGAGTCGAAGCCCAAGAGATCGGTGGTCATCTGGCGGTTCAATGGGAATGATGAGCCATAACCGGCCGCTGAGCCTAAGGGATTACGGTTGCAGATACGGTATGCCGCTTCCATTAACCGCAAGTCGTCGACCAGGCTCTCGGCGTATGCCCCGAACCAAAGGCCAAAAGAGGATGGCATGGCGATCTGTAAGTGCGTATAACCGGGCATCAGCACATGCTTGTAGCGATCGCTTTGCTCGAGCAGTACCTGGAACAGTTTCTCGGCAGACTTGACGATCTGTTGGATCTTGGCACGGGTAAACAGCTTCAGGTCGAGTAAAACCTGATCGTTGCGTGAGCGTCCGCTGTGGATCTTTTTGCCCATATCGCCCAATTGGCGGGTAAGCATCAATTCCACTTGCGAGTGGACATCCTCTATTCCCTCCTCGATGACGAACTCGCCTTTCTCGGCGACCGAGTGGATCGCACGCAATTCTTTCAGGAGGAGTTGCAGTTCCTCTTTTGTCAGCAGGCCAATGCTTTCCAGCATGGTGATATGAGCCATAGAGCCCAATACGTCGTAAGGAGCCAGGTAAAGGTCCATCTCACGGTCCTTGCCGACAGTAAACAAGTCGACCTCATGGTCGACTTGTACATTTTTTTCCCAAAGTTTCTGAGCCATTGTTTCGTGTATATTAATAAGGAATAGAGGCGATGATCGTCGAGATCTTATCGACAGCCTCTTGCAATGGTTTAGCGACCATTGGCTTGATGAAAGGATTCAAGTCCGCACGAGCGGTCAGCTTCAGGCGGGTATCATTCTCGGCCACTTGCTTGAGCTGTATCCATAAGAAAAGAGGGATAGGAGAATTGGTGGTCGTGAACTTAATCAGTTTGTTGGGCTCCCGATCGACTATCTCGAAGCGGATTTTCCCGACAGGATCGACAGTGAAACTACAAGAATCGTTGCTGAACTCGAAATCCTTTATTTTATCTTGAGGGATGCGGTCCTTGACACGCTCCAGGTTGGAGAGGTCGGACAGCATCGCATAAATGCGATCGTCGTTAAATGGGATGGATTTGATCTCACTAACAAAATCTTCAGTCATTTATTCAAGCGCTTTTCGTGATTATTTATTGGGGTTCCAATTTGACGGATCCTTGCGCCACTCCTGCAGGACCGCGATCTCGGACTCGTCAATGTAATGCGTGCGAACAGCCTCGTCCAATACGGCATCGTAGTTGCTCAAAGTGTTTAATGTCACTTTTGCCTCCTTGAAAGCCTCAACAGCGACAGGGAAACCATAAGTGAAGATAGCGACCATACCAACGACATCGCATCCGAAGTTACGAACGGCCTGTACCGCTTTCAGGCTGCTACCGCCTGTAGAAACCAAATCCTCGATGATAACGACTCTTGAGCCTGGTTTCAATTCACCCTCAATCAGGTTCTCCAATCCATGGTCTTTTGGAGTTGAACGGATATATACGAAAGGCAGGCCTAACAAGTCGGCCACTAACGCGCCTTGAGCGATCGCGCCTGTAGCGACACCGGCAATCGCGTCAACGTTCTCGTATTTCTCGTAAACCATTCTTGCTAATTCTACCTTGATGAAGCTTCTTACTGCTGGATAAGACAGCGTCTTACGGTTGTCATTGTAAATAGGTGACTTCCAACCGGATGCCCATGTAAACGGGTTGGCGGGCTGTAATTTTACAGCTTTAATCTTCAATAATTTCTCTGCTACTAATCTTTCCAGTGTTTCCATATAATCCTATGTTTTATCGTTTCGCAAAAATAATTAAAGGGAATGATATAACATTAATTATCGGGTTATATTTTTGAATTATTATTAGACTGCGGACAATGAGAAAATGCTGATCTTGATGTCCGGTATTTCCGATAGTGTTTGGCAAAGCGAGCTTATGGTTGATCCTGTGGTGATTACGTCGTCAATGATGAGAAGATGCTTTCCTTGTAAAGGCTCAGGGTTCACGATCCTGAAAATAGCGCTAACATTCTCTGAACGCTCATAGAATTGTTTATGGGTCTGCGACTCGTTTCCTATTTGTCGGATGACGGCGCCTGTCTCGATTGGTAAGTGAGTAATCTCCTGGATGCCTGAAGCGATAACAGCCGCTTGGTTATATCCTCTTGCCCGTTGTCTCTTGGGATGCAGTGGAACGGGCAGGAGCGTGTCTATACTCTCAAAGAAGGTGCTCTCCTTTTGTATTTTCAGGGCGGCGATTCGTCCCAATAGATGGCCTATTTCCGGGTTGTCGTGATACTTCAGTTGGTGGATGAGCTTTTGCACATGGCCGCCTTTCTCGTAATAGAGAAAAGCGGTGGCCTTTTCGACGGACATGTTCCAA
>USAD01000259.1 GCA_900552415.1 uncultured Parabacteroides sp. | reverse complement strand
CCTTGAAACCGTATAACAGATGGGCATCCTCGCGGATCACCTCATAGACATAGACCTTCCCGCTCGACTGGCCATTAAAAGCGCTGTATGTATTCAGGGAGATATTCACCTCATAGCCAATGCCACCACATTCGATCACCATCCGGGCAGGCGCCAACTCAACAAGATCTCCTTTTATATAATCAATCATGAGAAATTTTCTTTTCTTTTAGCATTTATCTTAAACGCAAATTATTCCCGAATCGTATGTGAGAGCGCCGCGAAATTATAACATTTCCATTAAATGCCACTCCCGAAAACGCGCCGCCCAAACCTGGCGCACCCTCTCGAGGAGAAATCAGACAACTCTGAGAAATTACCGCCCGCGCCGATCGATCCCAGCCCAACGCCCACATTGCCCAAGGAGGCAAAAACCGCCCCAATCGCCTCCTCGAACCCGGCGCCATCCAGAGTGAGGACCAAGCAGCTAAAAAGGAGCAGGCTGAGGTAAACAAAAGTAAACGCCAACACCTTATGGACGACCTCGTTCGAAACGACATGGCCATTGACCCGCACCGGGATAACCGCACAGGGATGCGTCTGTTTCTTGAATACGTTGAACAAATTCTTAGCCAGGATCATGATCCGGCCGACCTTCAAGCCGCCACTCGTGGAGCCGGCGCAACCGCAAACAAACATCAAGAGCAACGCGAGGCACCAGAAAAATGGCCCCCAACTTATGTAATTAGCCGTACAGAAACCACTTGACGAGATAATACTCGACACCTGGAAATAGGCCATCCGGAAAGCCTTCTCCACATCCATCTCGATCCCTTTCATGTAAAGATAGGCTGCGGTCGTCAGGACAGCGACCAAAACGATGGCGTAAAACCAGCGCGTCTCCTCGTCCCGGAAAAGTTTTTTGAATTGCCCTTGGAAACAAAAATAAATCAACGTCATGTTGGTGGCCCCCACGCACATGAAGGTCGCGATAACATATTCGGTGTAAGGAGAATCCCAATAGCCAACACTGGCGTTCTTAGTGGAAAAGCCACCTGTAGAGATCGTGGACATAGCATGATTCACGGCGTCGAACAGATCCATAGGACCCAGGTATAGAAGAAAGACGACCAACAACGTCAGGAACACATAAACCCCCCACAACCGTTTGGCGATCTGCGTAACCCTGGGACGGAAACGCTCATGGGTGATGCTCGAGGCCTCCGCGTCATAGAGCAAGGTAGCCCCCCCGCCAAATATCGGCATCAAGGCCACGGTGAACACGATCATGCCCATGCCACCCTGCCAATGGGTAAGACTTCGCCAAAACAGGATACCCTTGGGCAACGCCTCCACATCGTTCAGGATCGTGGAACCGGTCGTCGTGAACCCCGACATCGTCTCGAAAAAGGCGTCTGTGACGTTGTCGATATAACCACCCAAATAAAAGGGCAACATCCCGAAAAAAGAAAATAAGGTCCACGTCAAGGTCACGATAAGCATCCCCTCACGTTTGCCGACGTTATACTCGTTCGCCCGGAACCCGATGCCATAGCACAGCACCCCCGCAAGAGCCAGGATCCCGGCGGACAGCAACAACACCCACTCGTCGCCCTCCCGGTAAAAGAAAGCGACAGCGGCCGCCAAAAGCATGAAGAAGGTCTCCAATATGAACATGGCCCCCAACATCTTCAGGATAAATCGAATATTCAGCAGCATAAAAAATCAATTGAAATAATCCTCCAGTTTACGCATTGCGGTATCCAGGCAGAAAACGACCACGTGGTCATAGGCTTGGATCTGCGTATCACCCTTGATCATCATCGGCTCACCGTTACGGATCAGGCCACCAAGCGTCATATCACGAGGCAGCTTCAGGTCTTTCACCGGCTTGCGGGTAATCTTGGAATCGGGCCGGGCCACAAGCTCCGCCACATCAGCGTTAGCGAAGGTCAGGCACTTGACGTTAGAAACGTCAGCGTCCAGCAAGAACTGGTAAATATGGCTCGCGGCGATCAGCTTCTTATTGATCACCGAACCAATATCCATGCTGTCGGCCATCGGGATATAATCGATATTCTCGACCTTAGCGACAGTCTTGAAGACACCGAAACGCTTCGCCGCCAGGCAGGCCAAGATGTTGGTACTCGAGTTCTCGGTCAAGGCGATAAATGCCTGAGCGTCCTTGATACCCTCTTGTATCAACAAGTCCGTATCACGGCCATCTCCGTTGATGATCAAGACATTGTCCGGCATCACCTCTGCGATCCGGTAACTTTTGTCCTTATTATTTTCCAAGACCTTGATCCGGATATTATTGGGCAAATACTGGCAAGCCCGGATCGCGATCCGACTGCCACCCATGATGAAAATCTTCTTTACCTCTGGATTTTTCTTGCCCGCCAGGATACGCACGTCCTCTATGTGTGCCCTGGTCGTCGTAAAGAAAACGATATCACCCGACTCGATCCGGTCGGATCCGCGCGGGATAATCGTCTCGTTAAGCCGCTTGATGGCAACGACGTGATAGAGCTTCTGCTCGTTCATCAGGTCGGCCAACAGACAATTGACCAACCGGGAATTATCACGCACCTTGACCCCGATCAGGATCAAGGCACCTCCAAACAGTTCGGAATACTGGCGAGTCCACGGATGACGGACTGCCGTAACGATCTCTTTAGCCGCCAACATCTCAGGATAGATCATGGAGTCGATTCCCAAATTCTCGAAAAACTCCCGGTTCTTTGGCAAGAGATACTCATAATTGTTGACCCGCGCCAATGTACGATGCGCTCCAAGATTATGAGCCAACAGGCAAGCGGTAATGTTGGTAGTCTCCTCGGGCGTGACGCTCACGAAAAGATCCGCCTTGCGAATACCCGCCTCCTCCAACGCACGCAAAGAGGTTGGATTGCCAACCATAGGCAACACCTCCATGCTCGAATGGGTAAAATTCAAACGTTCCTCATTAGGATCCATCAAAATAATATCTTGATTCTCCTGCGACAACAATTTCGCCAAGTGTGTCCCGACCTCTCCGGCCCCGGCTATCACTATTTTCATAAGTTTTTATTATATCTAAATTCTTACTCCAGCTTCCCAAATTCCAGACGCAATACTTGAGCTATACTCTCCGCGTCCATTCCACACAAGCGATACAACTCCGGAATGGAACCATGCTCCACAAACTGATCAGGCACGCCAATCCGCCAGACATGTGTCTGGTAATCATGATCCGACATATACTCGGCCACCGCGCTTCCCAAACCGCCTTTGACTACACCGTTCTCGACCGTGATCACCCGCTTGAAACGTTGGCCAACCTCATCAAGGATCGCCTCATCAATCGGCTTCAAGTAGATCATGTCGTAATGGGCAACGGAGATTCCCTCCGGCTCGACCATCTCGATCGCCTTGATTACCTCATTACCAATCGCTCCGATCGACAGGACAGCGATGTCCTTTCCCTCACGCAACTTCCGTCCCTTACCGACAGGCAGGAGTGTCATCTCATTGCGCCAATCCTTCTTCTCGCCCTTTCCCCGGGGATAACGGATCACGAACGGCGCATCCGTCTGATAACCCGTGTACATCAAGTTCCTCAAATCCCACTCATTCAATGGTGATGAGATAATCAAGTTAGGTACCGGACGGAGATAAGCCATATCAAAGACACCAT
>USAD01000258.1 GCA_900552415.1 uncultured Parabacteroides sp. | reverse complement strand
CAAACCCAGGTGATGCTCCAGTCCCATCTCGGCGGCATACTCAATCTGGGCAGGCGTTCCTCCAAACAACTGGCTCGCCGCTCCGGCCGCCATCGCACAAGCGACACCGACCTCACCCTGACAACCGACCTCCGCTCCTGACACGGACGCATTCGTCCGAACGACATTACCTAAAAGTCCGGCTGTCGCCAATGCCCGCAGGATACGGGAATCGCGGAACTCTCGGGTCTCCTTCAAATGATACAACACCGCAGGCAAGACACCACATGAGCCACAAGTAGGCGCCGTCACGATCTGTCCGCCACAGGCGTTCTCCTCCGAGACAGCCAACGCATAGGCGTAAACCATGCCACGGCTCTTGATACTGCTTCCGTATCCTTTCGCACGGATCATATAATCCGAAGCCTTTCGCCGGATGCCCAAGCCACCGGGCAAGATGCCTTCCGCCTCAAGTCCCCTGTGAATCGCCTCCTGCATGACATTCCAAACCTCAGCCAGATAATCCCAGATCTCCGGGCCCTCACATTGCTCCACATATTCCCAGTAGGAATGGCCGGTCTTCTCACACCAAGCCTGAATCTCAGCGAGTGTCCCCATCGAATAGACCTCCTTCGTTGTCAGCTCATTAAACGACTCATTGGCCAATGTTCCACCACCGATACTGAATACGGTCCAGTGATCCATTTGCTCACCCATCTCGTTAAACGACTCGAAAAGCATACCATTCGGATGGAAAGGCAACACGATCTTGGGTTCCCAGACAATCTCTGTCTTGGCGACCGGCTCCAGGACCTCAAGAATGGCGATGTGCGTCATGTGCCCCTTACCTGTCGCCGCCAGGCTTCCATAAAGAGTAACCTTAAAACGGGCCGCACCCCGATTCTTTTCCAAAAACATTTGAGCCGCCCGCATCGGACCCATCGTGTGGCTGCTAGACGGACCATGACCGATCCGATATATTTGCCTTATAGACTCCATTTCTATTCGATGATTATTATTGCAGATTATATTTTTGTACAAATATAGCCTCCTTTTCCATAACGAGGAACATGGAGGGCATTTTATTTTTTTCCGGCCCGACACGGCATGCCTTTCCCCTCATATTTTTTACCTTCGCGGGCAAACTCAATATCTGACATCATGCGTGAACAACGTCACCTGAAACCGATCATGTTCGTCGGCACCTGTTCGGATGCCGGCAAGAGCATCATTAATGCGGCCTTCTGCCGCATTCTCAAGCAAGATGGTTATCATCCGGCGCCCTTTAAGGCACAAAATATGTCACTCAACTCCTACTCGACTCCCGAAGGTGGCGAGATGGGACGCGCGCAAGTCGTTCAAGCCGAGGCTTGCGGGATCGCCCCGCACACGGACATGAACCCGATCCTCCTGAAACCGACCAACAACACCGCCTCGCAAGTGGTGCTCAACGGCCGGCCCGTCGGCAATCTGTCCGCCAAAGACTATTTCGGCATGAAAAGTCAAAAAGAGGCCCTGTTCCAGGAGGCCATCGCCGCTTTCAGGCGCTTGGAAGAGCGCTACAACCCAATTGTTCTCGAAGGAGCCGGAAGCATTTCCGAGCTGAACCTCCGGGATCGCGATATCACCAACATGCGGATGGCGCTGGCTGTCGGGGCGGCAACATTCCTTGTGGCCGACATCGACCGAGGCGGCGTCTTCGGTTCCGTCTATGGCACGATCGAGTTGCTTCGCCCGGAAGAACGTGCCCTGATAAAAGGAATTATCATCAATAAGTTTCGGGGAGACAGTTCGCTGTTCGACGAGGGCCGACAACTTCTACACGACCTGACCGGCATCCCGGTCGTCGGCGTTATCCCCTATTTCAAGGATATCCGTATCGAAAACGAGGATTCGGTCGCGCTCGAGCAAAAAAGCCACTCGGCCACGGAAGGCAAGATTAATGTGGCGGTCGTCCAGCTGAGGCGAATGTCCAACTTCACCGATTTCGACGTGCTGGAGATCGATCCCCGCTTCAATCTTTTCTATAGCGACCAACCGAAAGAGATCGCCTCGGCGGATATCATCATCCTGCCCGGCACAAAGAACACCCTTGCCGATCTGCATGAGATCCAGAAGGCAGGCATTGGCCAGGCCATCGTCGAGGCCTACAAGAATGGGAAAAAGGTGATCGGTATTTGTGGTGGCTACCAAATGATGGGCGCCCGAGTGGAAGATCCCGCACATGTGGAGGGCGACATCGAGGCGATCCCGGGCTTGGGACTTCTCCCGCAAGTGACCACCATCGAAGGCGAGAAAACGACCCGCCAGGATCAATTCCAATTCCTCCACACCGCATCGGAAACAGACGCGACCTGCCATGGTTACGAGATTCACATGGGAACAACCCGCCTTCTGCCCGGAGCAACCTCCTCGCCCGTCGCCCGCTTAAGCGATGGACAAGAGGACGGCTACTATCTGGATGATCATTGCTGGGGTAGTTATCTGCATGGCATCCTCGATAATCCGGCTGTCATCAACCATCTGGCGAAAGGGCTGGAGAAAGAGACAGACACGGCCTCGTTCGATTACGCGGCGTTCAAGGAAGCGCAATACGACAAGCTGGCCGACCTGGTCCGTGCCAATTTAGACATACCTTACATTTACGGGCAACTGCAGCAACCGTAATTTTTCATAAGCATAAAAATAAAATTCCACTGCAGTGTATTGAGAATTTCACTGCAGTGGAATTATTTTACCCTTTTATGGATCTTATTTCAATGTCCCGGCTTGTGCCTCCTGGATCATCTTCTCGTTCGCCACGATAGTGATCTCCACACGGCGATTCAAGGCACGTCCCTCAGCGGTGCTGTTGTCGGCAACCGGCTGATGAACACCTTTGCCCTCGAAGACCATACGATCCGCACTGACGCCCTGGTTCATCAAATAATCATAAACGCTCTTCGCCCGTTTCTCAGACAAGGTTTGGTTGTAATCTACCGAACCCGTATTGTCCGTATGACCGATGATCTGGATATTCGTATCCGGATTGGCCTTCAAACTGGTACTGAAGTTACGCAAGGCACTCTTAGAAGCCTCACTTACCGTACTCGAGTTGGTAGCGAACAGAATACCTGAATCAAAAGTGATCTTCAGGGCCTCGCCATTATTGACCGTCTCAATCTTGGTATCCTCAGGCAAAGTCGCTTCCAGCTCCTTTTTCTGCTTATCCATCTTCTTGCCGATCAACGCGCCAGCCGTACCACCGACAGCAGCGCCAATCACCGCGCCCAAAGCCGTATTACCAGCCAAAGCACCGATACCAGCACCAGCGGCAGCACCACCGCCTACGCCAATCGCCGTTCCTTTAGCCGTATTTGTCCATGTGCCACAGCTGGAGAACAGCACGGCGCAACAAAGGACAATTATCGCCCAAAAACCTGTTTTTCTCTTCATTTTCAATCAAGATTTATTCATCAAACATATCAATGGAGTCGCAATATTCCAACTCACCTTTTACCACATAAGAGATCTCCTCTTCCGTGAAATCACCAACCTCGTCCTTTTTGGCGTTCTTGACGACAAAAGCCAGCAACTCGTCCTCATCGATATCTACCAGCTCGTCTTCCGCCTTGTTCTCATCCAAATAACCTTTCGACTCATAAAACTCATACATCAAGTCGACAATATAATTGATATCAT
>USAD01000257.1 GCA_900552415.1 uncultured Parabacteroides sp. | reverse complement strand
GTTCCTGGGGATTCTCCACGCCTTTCGGTAAACGATAGTTTTGCTTCTTATAGGCGATGTAAGGACCAAAACGGCCTTTCAGGATCTCCAACTCGGGCTCCTCGTCGAACCGTTTGACAAAACGCTCCTCATCCTTCTTCTTCTCCTCGATCAGGCTGATCGCCTCATCGGCCGTGATCGTCATGGGATCGAGCGTCTTGGGAATCGAGACGAACTTACCGTCGTGCCGGATGAAAGGACCGAAACGACCGATCGCGGCAACCATCTCCTTTCCTTCATATTCGCCAGCGACACGAGGCAATTCAAACAGCTTGAGCGCCTCCTCTAGAGTGATCGTCTCGATGGACTGTCCTTTACGCAGGGTCGCGAATCTCGGCTTCGTCGCCGCCTCCTTATCGTCGCTGCGAGCCGCACCAATCTGCACCACCGGACCAAAACGACCGATCTTCACGAAAACAGGCTCGCCCGTTGCCGGATCGACACCCAACTCACGCTCACCCACCCGATGCTCCATACGGGTCTCCGTCGTCTTCACGACAATCGGATGGAAAAGCTTATAGAACTTATCAATAGCGGATGTCCATTCCATCTCACCCTCGGCGATCAAGTCGAACTCCTTCTCGACGTTAGCCGTAAAATTATAATCGAGTACGTCCGGGAAATAGGACATCAGGAAATCATTCACCACAAAGCCGATATCGGTCGGGATCAGCTTATTCCTGTCGGCGCCGTAAATCTCGCGTTTCTCGACAGAGCGGATCTTCCCATCTTTCGAGAGCGTCACGACCTTATAAGCCCGCTCAATGCCCTCCTTATCCCCTTTCGTCACATACTCACGATTCTGTATGGTCTGGATCGTTGGGGCATAAGTGGAAGGCCGCCCGATACCCAATTCCTCCATACGACGTACCAAGCTAGCCTCCGTATAACGGGGCGGACGCTGCGTGAAACGCTCGGTAGCGACCATATCGCCCAAGCTTAACGACTCGCCCTTCTTGACCGGTGGCAAGATACCGTTCTCCTGCTCACGTTCGTTCTCGTCGTCCGAGCTCTCGCGGTAAACCTGCAAGAAACCGTCGAAAGAAAGTACCTCTCCCACAGCCACGAATTTCTCCGTCTGGCCACTGACGGCTACCGAGATGGTCGTGCGCTCCAATTCGGCGTCCGCCATCTGCGAGGCGATTGTCCGCTTGCGGATCAGGTCGTAAAGACGTCGTTCCTGCACCGTCCCCTCAATCTCCTCATTGCTGATATAGGTCGGGCGAATGGCCTCGTGAGCCTCTTGCGCCCCGTTACTTTTCGTATGATATTGGCGGAACTTATAATACTTCTCGCCATAAGTCTTCAAGATTTCCTCTTTAGCCGTTCCCAATGCCAGGTCACTCAAGTTCACCGAGTCCGTACGCATATAGGTGATCAATCCGGACTCATAAAGCCGCTGGGCGGTCATCATCGTCTGAGAGACGGAATAACCCAGCTTACGGGCAGCCTCCTGTTGTAACGTAGAAGTAGTGAAAGGAGGAGCGGGCGATTTCTTCACCGGCTTACGAGTAATGTCCTCGATCGTGAACGAAGCCTTGGCGCAAGCCTCCAAAAATGCGGCAACCTCTTTCTCGTCTTTCAAGCGCCGGTTCAATTCCGCCTTCAGCACGGTCGTACCATCCGGCAAAATGAAATTGGCGATTACCCGATATGCGGCCTCAGCCACGAACGCGTTGATCTCACGCTCACGCTCCGCGATCAGGCGGACAGCAACCGACTGGACACGGCCGGCGGACAAAGCGGGCTTCACCTTTTTCCACAAGATAGGCGAAAGCTCGAAACCGACAATCCGGTCAAGCACCCGACGAGCCTGCTGGGCATTCACCAGGTTTATGTCGATATCCCGCGGTGTCTCGATCGCACGCAAGATAGCACTCTTCGTAATCTCATGGAAAACGATTCGCTTCGAGTTCTCCGGTTTCAGGCCCAAGACAACGTAAAGATGCCATGAGATCGCCTCTCCCTCGCGGTCCTCATCGGAAGCGAGCCAGACTTGACTAGCCTCTTTCGCGGCGGCCTTCAGTTCCGACACCAATTTCTTCTTATCCGTAGGGATAACATACTCGGGCGCGTAGTTGTGCTCGAGGTCTATACTGAACTCTTTAGCCTTCAAGTCGCGGATATGCCCATAACTCGACATGACCTTATAGTCCTTTCCTAAGAACTTCTCGATGGTTTTAGCCTTGGCTGGTGACTCAACTATGACTAGGTTCTTTTGCATATGGTATTCTACTTATCGAAAATCGAGTGCAAACATACACAAATAATCGAGGTTTTTCATGCTTGATCCTATTTTTTATCGGGACATACGTCAAAAAAGCAATTCTCTCCTATCTTCGCGACAGAATCAACAAGGGAAAAAAGTACATAAATGGAAAAGATAAAGAAAATGATCGCGGATGGGCAGACACAAAAGGCTCTATCCCTTTTAAATGAGCATCTGGCCAATCATCCGGAAGATGATCAGGCCTGGTTCCTCAAAGGCAATGCTTACCGCAAGCTGGGTGAGACCCGTCTGGCCCTGAACAGCTATCTCGAGGCCATAGCCATCAATCCCGACAGCCCGGCACAAGCGGCTTATAACATGATGATCCGTATTCTCGACTTCTATAATAAGGATATGTATAACCAATAGGGGAACGAAACGAGAAAGACTCAAGGGCCCGCTTACCGAGCAGGCCCATATACCAATGCCATCATCGTCACGTCGTCGCTCTGCTCCGCCTCGCCAACAAATGTGCCCAAAGCGGTCGAGACTTCCGTTACGATCCGCTCGGACGATAATCCCCTCGATTCCTCGCATACGGAGAGAAGACGTTGATCACCAAAAAGATCATTAGCCGGATTCATCGCCTCCGTAACACCATCCGTATAGAAAAACAGGCTGTCGCCCCCAGACAATTGAAGCGTACGCTCCGCATAGGCGTAACCTGGCATCACACCCAAGGCCATTCCGCCTGTCAATGGTAACATCTTCGCCTTTTCTCCCGAAAGGCAAGCGACGGGTTGGTTATGTCCGGCATTGCAATAGACAAGCTCACCCGTGAGGATATTCAGGATCGCATAGAAAGCGGTGACAAACATACCATTCACGCTCTCCTTACACAACAACTCATTAGACTTGCGCATACAATTCGCCGGAGAAAGCTGCGAGAGCGCGTTCGCCCGGATCACCGTCCGGCTAATAGCCATAAAAATAGCGGCAGGCACGCCCTTATCCGATACGTCAGCGATGGTCAACCCCAGATGCGACTCATCGATCATGAAGAAGTCATAGAAATCGCCCCCCACCGCCTTGGCGGCCTTCATCCGGGCATAAATGTCAAACTGATCATACTGGGGAAAAGGCGGAAAGACCTTAGGCAAAATAGCCTGCTGGATCTCCTGCGCCACACTCAGGTCGTAACGGATCGCCTCCAGCTGGTCGTGCTCCTTCTGCGCCTCCTTGACAAAAGCGATTTGTTGGACCGCCTTCTCGATCGTCCGCTCCAAGTCCTCCATATCGATCGGTTTTGTCGCGAAATCGAAAGCGCCATGGTTCATCGCCATACGGATATTTTCCATATCGCCATAAGCGGAGACAATAATACACTTCAATGCCGGGTTACGCATCTCGTTGATCTTGGTCAGAAGTGTCAAGCC
>USAD01000256.1 GCA_900552415.1 uncultured Parabacteroides sp. | reverse complement strand
GTGGGTGATGTGGTGATTATCATGTCGTATGCCTTGATGGATTTTGAGGAGGCGAAGACATTTAAGCCCGCGGTGGTTTTCCCCGATACGGCGACAAACCGACTGATTTGATTGTAACGGTTGTTTTAGAAAGGTATTCAGGAAAGCTCGCCGATCGTAATTCGGCGGGCTTTTTTCGTTTTTAACTTACACGTACGTATGTGTTGCCTGTTACGTACGTACGTGATGGTTGAGAGGTGCGTATGTATCGTTCGACACGTACGTACATGTAAGCGGGCACGAGCGTTCGAGTTCAGGCGTTGGTGCCGGTCTTGGATTATTAGAGTTTAATACTTGCGAAAATTTGAGATATTATGGAAAAGACAATGATGTATGACAATAAGGCGATTTGGCGGGTGACTTACCCGATTTTCCTGGGGCTTCTGGCCCAAAATATCATAAACGTGACGGATACGGCCTTTTTGGGGCGTGTCGGCGAGGTTGAGCTGGGCGCTTCCGCTATGGGTGGTCTCTATTATATTTGTGTCTTCACGATCGCTTTTGGTTTCAGTACCGGTTCGCAGATCCTGATTGCCCGACGCAATGGGGAGCGGAATTATCGGGAGGTTGGTCCGGTGATGACACAAGGGGCTGTTTTTCTCTTGTTGATGGCACTTTTGCTTTTTGCCCTTTCCCGGTGGTTCGCGGGCGACGTGATGCGCCTGCTGATCTCGTCGGATGAGATATGGCAAGCGACGGTCCGTTTCCTGGACTGGCGGGTTTATGGCTTTTTCTTTATTTTCGTGGGTGTTATGTTCAGGGCTTTCTTTATCGGGATAACCCGAACGAAGGTGTTGACGCTTAACGCGATCGTTATGGCTGTCACAAATATAGTCCTGGACTATCTCCTGGTTTTTGGACATGCGGGTTTCCCGCGGATGGGGCTTGAGGGGGCGGCGATCGCGTCGGTTATCGCGGAGGCGGTCTCTATCCTGTTCTACTTTATTTACATCTGGTTGACGGTCGATCGTGCGAAATATGGACTTTCCCGTTTCCGGTCGTTCGATTTCGGACTTTTGAAACGGGTCCTTGATATATCCATCTTTACCATGTTCCAGTATTTCATATCGTTATCGACCTATTTTATCCTGTTCATAGCAGTCGAGCATCTCGGGCAGCGCTCTTTGGCCATCGCCAATATTGTCCGGAGCCTTTACGTCGTGATGTTGATCCCGATTAACGCCCTGTCGATGACAACAAGTACTTTTGTCAGCAACTGTATTGGTGCGGGACGTACGGATGAGGTGATGCCCGTCATTAGGCATATCTCTTTTATCTCGATCGCGGTCACGGCGTTGATCGTTGGAGTCTTATGCCTTCGTCCGGAGCTGGTGCTCTCGGTCTATACGGGTGATAATTCCCTGATTGAGGCGTCGGTGCCCACATTTTACGTGATCGCTTGCGCCCTGCCGGTAGCCGCCTTTTCCAATATCGTGTTCAATGGACTGACGGGTACGGGAAATACCCGTGTGGCCTTCGTGATAGAGACGGTGACCCTCTGTTTTTATCTTTTATTTATCTACGTGGTTGCCATTCGGTTACAGATGCCCGTTTCCATCTGTTTCTTGACGGAGGTGATCTATTATGCCGGCCTGTTCTTTCTGAGTGTCATTTATTTGAGAAAGGGGAATTGGCGTGGTAAGAAGATCTGAGATTTTTTTCGTACATTTGCCACTTTAAATTGTGAGAAGAATAATATAAATACCCTATACAGATTATGTTTGAGAATTTAAGCGAAAGACTGGAGAGGTCGTTCAAGCTGTTGAAAGGTGAGGGCAAGATCACCGAGATCAACGTCGCGGAGACACTGAAGGACGTACGCCGTGCGTTGCTTGATGCCGACGTGAACTATAAGGTGGCCAAGCAATTCACCGATACGGTTAAGGAAAAGGCATTGGGACAGAATGTGCTGACATCTGTGAAGCCCAGCCAGCTGATGGTGAAGATCGTACATGACGAGTTGGCCCGCCTGATGGGTGGATCGGCTATTGATATCAACTTGAAAGGCGCTCCGGCAATCATATTGATGTCTGGTTTGCAAGGTTCCGGTAAGACGACCTTCTCGGGTAAGTTAGCGAACCTCTTGAAGACGAAAAAGAATAGACGACCCTTGTTGGCTGCCTGCGACGTTTATCGTCCGGCCGCTATCGAGCAGTTGAGGGTTGTTGGTGAGCAGGTGGGCGTGCCTGTTTATATGGAGCTCGACAATAAGAATCCTGTTGAGATCGCGATGAACGCCATCCGTGAGGCACGGGCGACAAACCGTGACGTGGTGATTGTCGATACCGCCGGTCGTTTGGCGATCGACGAGCAGATGATGCGTGAGATCACGGCTATAAAAGAGGCTATCCAGCCGGATGAGACACTCTTCGTGGTGGATGCCATGACCGGACAGGATGCTGTCAATACCGCTAAGGAATTCAACGAGCGACTCGACTTTGACGGTGTTATCCTGACGAAGTTGGATGGTGATACCCGTGGTGGTGCGGCGCTCTCTATCCGGACGGTGGTCGACAAGCCGATCAAGTTCGTCGGTACGGGCGAGAAGATGGATGCCCTGGATATTTTCCACCCCGAGCGTATGGCGGACCGTATTCTCGGTATGGGTGATATCGTCTCGTTGGTGGAGCGTGCGCAGGAGCAATACGACGAGGAGGAGGCGAAGCGCTTGCAGAAGAAGATCGCCAAGAACCAGTTCGACTTTAATGATTTCCTTTCGCAGATCCAACAGATCAAGAAGATGGGTAACTTGAAGGAGTTGGCTTCCATGATCCCGGGTGTCGGTAAGGCCCTGAAGGATGTGGATATCGATGATAACGCTTTCAAGAGCATCGAGGCGATTATCTATTCCATGACTCCGGAGGAGCGCAGCAACCCGGCTATCCTGAACGGTTCTCGTCGTCAGCGTGTCGCTAAGGGTAGCGGAACCTCGATTCAGGAGGTAAACAAGTTGATCAAGCAGTTTGACGAGACACGTAAGATGATGCGTATGCTGACATCCGCCAAGTCTGGTAAGATGAAGTTACCCTCGTTCAAGCCCTCATTCAGACGTTAACTTTATAAATAAGATTACATATGGAAGGACAACAGTATAAATTATTGGACGGAAAGGCCGTTTCCGCCGAGATGAAACGGGAGATGGCCGAAGAGGTTGCCCGCATCAAGGCCGAGGGTGGCAAGGTTCCACATCTGGCGGCGATCCTGGTAGGACATGATGGCGGTAGCGAAACCTACGTGGCAAACAAGGTCCGGACTTGTGAGGAGATCGGTTTCAAATCGTCGCTGATCCGTTATGAGGCGGATGTCACAGAGGAGGAGTTGCTCCGTAAGGTCGATGAGTTGAACAACGATCCGGACGTGGATGGTTTTATCGTCCAGTTGCCGTTGCCAAAGCATATTTCCGAGCAGAAGGTGATCGAGGCGATCGACTACCGGAAGGATGTTGATGGTTTCCATCCGATTAATGTAGGTCGTATGTCTATTGGTTTGCCCTGTTTTGTATCCGCTACACCGGCGGGTATTCTCGAGCTCTTGAAACGTAATAATATCGAGACTCGGGGTAAACACTGCGTGGTGTTGGGACGTAGTAATATTGTCGGTAAGCCGGTGGCCAGTCTCATGATGCAGAAAGCCTATCCGGGCGATTGTACCGTGACCGTTTGCCATAGCCGTTCTACTAATCTGAAAGAGAT
>USAD01000255.1 GCA_900552415.1 uncultured Parabacteroides sp. | reverse complement strand
ACCCTCGAACTCCGAGACGGAAACATAATCTTTCGTAAGCAGATAATACTCTGTCGTGTCCGGTCCCAACTGGAACATCGGCTCATACTTAAACGGAGGTGTTGCCATATCTTTCGTGTTTTTAAATTATTATTGGATCAAAGTTGATCTTAAATTCGCTTAGGATGCGACAAATTTAGCGAAATAACTTGAGAGTTGGTCAGGTGGGAAGGACTTCTTTTCCGGTGGCCGGCCTAATTAGGTAACGTCTAAAAACAATTAAAGGCTGTCTCCCGACAACCCCTAATCCAATTTGTTAACCTTAAATCTAATACTATTATGAAAAAACCACGATGCAAAAGTACAATCGTCAAGAGGTTTTGTCAAGAGATTTGCTGATAAATAGTGTTAAACAACACTGTTTTCCATGCGAAAAAAGGTAAAAAGGCCCTTTTCGGGTGGTTATAGGGGCCAGAAAGGGTTTTTACGGGCATAAAATCGTACATTTGTCGTAAAGAGAAAACCGATTGGAAATATGGCAAGAGAGGATTCGAATGGATGGTTGTCGGAGGTGATCGGGCGCTTGTCGGACGAGGGCTCGTATGGGCGTCTTTGTCACGTCGCGTCGCACGAGGTGGAGTTGCCCTCCGGCGAGGTGTTGGGCGAGATTATCGGCTTGTGCCGGATGATCCTGTTTCCCGGCTATTTCGAGCGGGCGAGGATCAACCGCGAGAGTGTCCGTTTTCATGTTGGCGTGCATGTCGCCACGTTGCGGCGTTTGCTGATCGAGCAGATCTATGCCGGCCTCTGTTTCTCGGAACAGGGCGAAGGGACAGACGATGCTCTCTTGCGTGTCCGTTCGGAGGAACTGGCGGAGAGTTTCCTCAAGGCCTTGCCTTCGATCCGCGACCTGCTGGCCACCGATGCCGAGGCGACGTTCGATGGTGATCCCGCGGCCACAAACCTGCGGGAGGTGATCTTTTGTTATCCCGGCTTGCGGGCCATCGCCAACTATCGGGTCGCGCATTGTCTCTTTCAGCTGGGCGTGCCTTATATCCCGCGGATGATTACCGAGATGGCGCATCGCGAGACGGGCATCGATATCCATCCGGGCGCGGTGATCGGGCATCATTTCTCTATCGATCACGGTACGGGTACGGTGATCGGCGAAACGAGCGAGATCGGTAATCACGTGCGGATCTTCCAGGGTGTCAGCCTGGCGGGAGCGAAACTGGGACCGGACGCCAACGGGAACACGATCCGGGGCGTACGGCGTCATCCGGTGCTGGCCGATCACGTAACGGTCTATTCCAATTCGACCTTGATCGGCCGGATTCACGTAGGCGAGGGGGCAACCGTTTGCGGAAACGTCTGGTTGGCCGAGGATGTGCCGGCAGGCGCGACGGTGACTCAAGAGGGGATTGTCGAGCGGAAAGCGTAAGACAAAAAGATAGCCAAAAGGCTTAATTCATTGTCTGTTTTTAGGATATGGGCGGTTTTGGCTAACACGTACTTGCCGTAAAATGCCTCAAAAATGGTGTAAATAGGCAACGGAATCTGGCATATTCCCTATTTAGTCCGAACAAAAATATATTTTCTTCGAAGGAAATGCCGGTTTTCTTCGGAGGAAATGGCATTCCCCTTCGGAGGAAAAAGCGTGAATATACGGAGGCGATGGCCGATATGTACGTACGTGTCGGCTGATGCCAACTATTGTGTCGCCTCGTATGGCCGTATGTGTAAAGAAACGGGGGAAGTTTTGTCTTGATTTTGGCTTCTCTGGCGTCATTTTTTGGAACTTTTCCTGGTTGTTGTCGGATTATTATTTTGTTTCTGTTTTTGTGGTTTGATATTTTCGTTTGAAAGAATACGCCCTTGATTCTTTTGTTTTGTAAAGTATATATGAATAATTAATATTAATTGTGATAATGTTTAACTCCGTCAGGATCGCCTGTATATGCCTGTCTCGTATCCCTGCCTGAAATATCGCGAGGAGAAGCGGGTTGTTTTGACAAAATGAAAGTTCATGTCGGATTTGACAATTTGATAAATGGGATAGGTTATGCGCCAGGAGGGCGGGAAAGGGAGAAAACAAAAAAGCCAAATATTAGCGTCGCTAACATTTGGCTTCCGATTCGTACCCAGAGCCGGGATCGAACCGGCATGGAAGTGAATCCACTGGTGTTTGAGACCAGCGCGTCTACCTATTCCGCCATCTGGGCAAATCTCTTTTTGATTTCGGCTGCAAAGGTAGAGCTTTTTTTGTATATACCAAATGTTTTGGCATACTTTTTTGCGAAAAGACGTTATTTTTGTTGTTATGCCTATTGTATCAGGTATTTTGTCAGAAAGAGTAAGGCAAGGATATACATGGTAATGGTCAGCTGTTTATGCTTTCCTGAGAGCAGGTTGACCAGAACGTAGCAGATCATGCCCAAAGCGATACCGTCGGCGATGCTATAGGCCAATGGCATCATGATCAGGCATAAGAAAGCCGCGATGGATTGGGAATAGTCCGAGAAATTGATCGTATTGAGGGATGAGGCCATCATCAACCCGACCAGGATCAGGACAGGCGCGGTTGCCGCCGATGGAACAGACAGGAAAAAGGGCGCGAAGAAGAGCGAGAGCAGCAGGCAGATGGCTGTCACGAACGAGGTGAGTCCGCTCCGGCCGCCCTCATTAACCCCGGCGGCGTTTTCGACGACCGTTGTGACGGTACTCGTACCCATAATGGCGCCAAAGGTTGTTCCCAACGCGTCGGCCATAAAGGCTTTGTTGAGCCGATGGATCTTACCCGTCTTGTCGACCATGCCGGCTTTGGTCAAGATGCCGACCAGCGTGCCAATCGTATCGAACAGGTCGATGAAGAGGAACGTGAATACGGCAATCAGCATGTCCAGGCTCAAGAGGTTGTCGAGGTCGAATTGGAGCATGACAGGGGCAGGCGAGGGCGGTACGCTGAAAAGCCCTTTCCATTGGGTAATTCCAAGAGGGATACCAATGAACGTGGTCGTCAGGATGCCCAGCAACAGAGCGCCCGTCACTTTCCGAATCAGCAGGATAGCCGTCAGGAACAGGCCGATGAACGTAAGCATGACTTGTGGACTGGTCATGTCGCCAAGTGAGACGAGCGTAGCGTCGCTCTTGACGATTATGCCGGATTGTTGCAGGCCGATAAACGCGATAAAGAGGCCAATACCCGGGGCGATCGCGTCGCGTATGGGCTTAGGCAGGGCGTCGACAATCTTTTCACGGATGCCGGTAACGGTCATCAGGATGAAAAGGATACCCTCGATTAATACCGCGGTCAAGGCAAATTGCCAGGAATATCCCATGCCCAGGCAGACCGTATAGGCGAAAAAGGCGTTCAATCCCATGCCGGGCGCCAAGGCGAATGGCAATTTGGCGTAGAAAGCCATCAGGAGAGTGGCGAAGGTAGAGGCGATAACCGTGGTGGTGAACAGCGCCTCGCGATCCATGCCGGTCGCGCTCAGGATGGCGGGATTGACGGCCAGGATATAGGCCATGGTGAGGAAGGTTGTCAGGCCGGCGATCAGTTCTTTCCGGACGGACATGCTTCTGGGATCGAAATCGAAAAGTCTCTTGAGCATATTTGGTTTCCTCCTTCCTGTGATTTGGACGATCTTTTGGGGATGTCCGTTTTGGGGAAATAAAAAAGCCCTGACAATGATCTTGTCAAGGCTTTCGTACCCAGAGCCGGGATCGAACCGGCATGGAAGTGAATCCACTGGTGTTTGAGACCAGCGCGTCTACCTATTCC
>USAD01000254.1 GCA_900552415.1 uncultured Parabacteroides sp. | reverse complement strand
AGTGGTCCGAACGGAAATAGGAACCGGCGGGATCTTCCGTACGTACTTTGACTACTCGTCCCTGAGCGGAAGCCATCGCTACGACAAGCGCGTCGGTATTGGTCTTACCCGCGCCACTCAAAGTTACGTCCCAAGTCCGCTCCCGAGGAGCGACACCATCAAAGTTGAGATTCACCGCCGTCTTCTCCAACGGATAAAGCGGATGCTCGCAATAATACTGGGAACCCAGCAAGCCACACTCCTCGGAGGTAACCGCCACGAAGACGATCGAACGACGGGGCTTAACAGGTAGTTGCTGGTATTTCCGGGCCAGCAACATCAAGGCGGCCACGCCACTCGCGTTATCGCTCGCGCCATTATAGATGCTGTCGCCATCAACCGGCGTTCCGATACCGAAATGGTCCCAGTGAGCGGTACAAACAATATACTCATCCTTCAGGTCGGTACCGGGCAGGATACCGGCGACGTTGTGCGACTCGCCTACCGACATCTTGACATTCAGGGTCACCTTGCTTTTCGCCTTCATCACGAAACTCTTGAAACCAGGCTTCTTGGCGGCGGCGATCGTCTCATCAAAATCCAGGCCGCTTACCTCAAAGAGCTTACGGCAAGCCGACTCAGCCAACCAGCCCTTCATGCCCAACTCCTCGGCGTTCATCGTCGGCGAGCAAAGAGCGATGTTATTCTGCACGTGCGAGGACTGGCAAACCTTCCAGCCATAAGAGGCAGCCGCGTCGTTGTGCAACACCAAACAACCCGCCGCGCCCTGGCGAAGCGCCTCCTCGAACTTATAGGTCCAACGGCCATAATAGGTCATGTTTTTTCCCCTGAAGAGCGAGGCATCGTAGAAACCGGGATCGTTCACCATAGCGATCACGATCTTCCCCTTCACGTCGATCCCCTCATAATCGTTCCAGTTATATTCCGGAGCGTTAATACCAAAACCACAGAAAACATAGTCGGTTGACGAGATCTCTACCTTCTCCGTTCCACGAGTCGTCCAGATCACGATGTCGTCGGAGAAACGCAGGTCGAAAGAGCCCTTCTTCCCTTTCACACGGATCTTGTTATCTTTTGGGCGGGTATAAGTCGAGATCTCCTTCACGCCCTGGAAATAACTATCGCCATTCGCTGGCTGGAGACCAACCTTCTTAAACTCATCAGCGATATACTGAATGGTTTTCTCCTCATAAGCGGAAAGAGGCTTACGCCCGCCAAACTCATCCGACCCTAAGGTCTTGACCCGCTCCTTAAAATAGGCCAGATCGTCCGCCTGACTCTGCGCCGCCACCGGCAATCCTAACGCCAACAGCAGCGATAACACACAAAAACATCTTTTCATCATGATACAAAAATTAAATAGCATCAAATCGTATAACGCAACTCATCCAACAGCAGCGGGATCTCCTCATTCTCGATACCCGCGGCGTTCAAGTCGGCGATATCGGCATTGAACAGCTCAAGGAAACGACTGAAGTCGCCATTCTCTTTCGCCACCGCCTTAGCGTAATGGTCAACAGCGCCCCGCATATTTCCCTTGGCCCATTCCGTATGCCCGGCGTTCAGGTAATCCTGAGCGTTAGCCCCCTCGTCGATGATCTTCCGGTAATAATCACTCGCCTGGTCATACCGTCCGTTCAGGAACGAGCACCAGGCGATCGGACGCCATGTCTTCGGGTTCCCGCCCGACAGGTAATCTACCTTAAAGAAATATTTCAGGGCCTCGTCGTAATGGCGCAAGTCCAGATGACAATGGCCGATACTGATCTGTATCGACAGGTCGTCGGGCGCCAACATCTCATAACGATGGTAATAGGCAAGCGCCTGCTCCGGCCGCTTCAGTGTCCGATAGCATGTAGCGATCCGGCGGATCACCCATTTGCTGTCCGAATGGATCAGGTCGGCCTTCAGGTAAGCCGCCAGAGCCTGTTCGATATTCCCGCTCATCTGCTCGCAAAAGCCGATCTTCTGCGCCAGCGTCCCATCCTCCGGATCGCCTTCCGCCAAGTTCTCATAGATCTTCAATGCCTCGGCATAATATTTCTTGCGTAAATAAAACTCGGCAATCGCCGTCAGGCTCTCCCGGTCGTTAATGTAGGGACGCAAGATCGGCAAATTATGGAAATCAAGCGGTAATGCAAATATATCCTTGAAATCGAGATGACTCGGATGGAGTTTATAGAAACGATAAAGGTCCTGTACGTATTGGCGGGTCGCCGCATCGAGCGACTCTTGAGCGCCACGCTGCCGGTTCTTCTCCTGGCGAAGGATCTCAAGCGCTTGCCCGTCCATCTGCCCCATCATCATCTGACGGGCGCTGGCTGGCAATTGCGACATACTGAAATAGAGCGAATACTTATCGGAGTCGCAAAACATCGCGCTGTCGGCCATGGAGCCGATCAGGTTATTCTCGCCCAGATCCGACGCTTGGCTGGCCAGGGTAGAATGCTCGATGGTGAAAGGCAAGAACCAATTGCTGATCTCACGGAAGAAGGGGAAATTCTTCAGGTGTACGAAGGTGGAGTGCATGATATCCGCTCCCTCCATCTGCAACTCCGTGAACTCCTGCATCTTCTTCTCCAGGTCGCTGTTCTTCGCCAACTGCTTCCATTCCGGGTTCATCTCCTCATCCAGCAGTTGCTCAGGCGTGATCTCTCTCAAATTGATCTTCTGGCCAATCTTCGAGCCGATCCGCATCATCTCGGGCAAGATCTCGTCTTGCATCTGCCGGGTGATCTTTTCCGTCTCACGGGCCAGGATAAAGCGGATCGTCACGCTGCGGATCGCCTGGGTCAACCCCGGGAAACGCTCAGCGAGCGCCGCCAGACGGTTCCCGATCCGGGGATAAAGCTCGATCCGTTTACTATATATATATAATGTAAGCAAAATACCCACCAAAGCCCGTGCCCGGATCATCGGCTCCTCAATCTCGGCAGCATCGAACAGAAGCGCCAGCTTATCCTTATCGAAAAAGGCCTGCAAGGCCATCGTCAAGGCTGCCACTACCTGACAGCGTACATAACCCGGCAGCGACTCATCACTCAAGAGACGTCCGATCCCTTCACATGCCTCAGCGTTTAACGCGTCGGCCACCCAGATCTTATAGAAAAGGGTCATCAGGTCGCGCTCCAGGTTCTGTTGCGCCTCCAGGCCACCCTTCACTTCCCGGGTCGCCGCGACCCAGTTGGAAAGGCTCTCATGCAACGAGGCAAAACTGGAGGCGTCGTTGCGCAAGATGCGCCGGCGACTGTAATAGGCTAAAGGTGACTCCGTAGCCAGCACCCGGTTGCGCACGGCATCGGCCAACTCATAAGCGGAAGCACGCAAGTCCCTATAAATCTGGTCTTGCATCGGGTCCTTAGCCCCCTCCATACGATAACGCAATAAATATCGATAAGTATTCTGAAGCTCATCCAGACGGTCTTGAGCAAAATAATCACGGCATCCCGCCATCAATCCCTGGATATGATCGAACGCGTTCTTCAGTTCCAACGCGTCAAGCGATCCGATGATTCGGTTATAAGTTTTATTGATTTCGGTAATTGTCATCATCTTTTTGTTATAAATTAGGTCAAAAGTAGCCGTTTTCGTTTAAACATCAAAAAGAGTCGGGTTAAAACAGCTTTCTATAATTCTTATTCTTTATCCTGTTCTTTTGGCTTGACCCAAAAGAACCAAAAAGTCAAGGCCGCGCCCGCTGAGCTACTCCATAGCGCCGATACGCTGCTCGCGCCTTAAACTCGCACTCCGCGCTCAGACAAAGGCGCTCACGGCCGCTCCTCCGCACTATTCCGTTTAACGCTCACCG
>USAD01000253.1 GCA_900552415.1 uncultured Parabacteroides sp. | reverse complement strand
GGACCATTCACGAGGGTTTCATCGACGATAACCTTCACATGGCGCTTTTCACCGATCACCAGATCTTCGACCGTTTCCACAAGTACAGCCTCAAGAGCGACAAGGCTCGTAGCGGAAAGATCAGCCTTACGCTCAAGGAACTGAACCAATTCACCACGGGCGACTACATTGTGCACATCGATCACGGCATCGGCCAGTTCGGGGGATTGGTTCGCACGGAGGTAAACGGCAAGACACAAGAGGCCATCAAGCTGATCTACCAGAACAACGATATTATCTTCGTCAGCATCCACGCGCTTCATAAGCTCTCCAAATACAAGGGCAAAGACACGGGCGAGCCACCCAAGCTGAGCAAGCTGGGCACCGGCGCCTGGGAAAAGATGAAGGAGCGCACGAAGACGAAGGTCAAGGACATCGCCCGCGACCTGATCCTACTCTATTCCAAACGGCGACAGGAGAAGGGCTTTGCCTACAGCCCCGACAGTTTCCTGCAACATGAGCTGGAAGCCAGCTTCATCTATGAGGATACGCCCGACCAGGAGAAGGCGACAGCCGAGGTAAAGGCCGACATGGAGAGCCAACGACCGATGGACCGCCTGATCTGTGGCGATGTCGGGTTCGGCAAGACCGAGGTGGCCATCCGGGCAGCCTTCAAGGCGGTCAGCGACGACAAGCAGGTGGCCGTACTCGTGCCGACCACTGTCCTCGCCTACCAGCATTATCAAACCTTCTCAGAGCGCTTAAAAGATTTCCCGTGCAAGATCGATTACATCAGCCGGGCTCGCAGCGCCGCCCAAATCAAGGATACCCTGAAACGACTGAAAGAGGGCGAGGTCAACATCATCATCGGCACCCATCGCCTGGTCAGCAAGGATGTCAAGTTCAAGGACCTGGGCCTGCTCATTATCGACGAGGAGCAGAAGTTCGGTGTCTCGGTCAAGGAGAAACTTCGCCAGCTGAAAGTCAACGTAGACACGCTGACCATGACCGCCACGCCAATCCCCCGGACTTTGCAATTCTCGCTGATGGGTGCCCGCGATCTCTCGAGCATCACGACACCACCGCCTAACCGTTATCCGGTACAGACGGAGGTCGAACGGTTCAATCCAGATATCATCCGCGAGGCGATCAACTTCGAGATGAGCCGTAACGGACAGGTTTTCTTCATCAACAACCGCATCCAGAACATTTATGAGATAGAGGCCCTGGTACGCCGTGAAGTCCCGGATGCCCGTGTCGTTGTCGGTCATGGCCAGATGGAACCAGAGAAGCTGGAGAAGGTGATCCTCGATTTCGTCAACTACGAATACGACGTATTGATCGCCACCAGCATTGTTGAGAGCGGCATCGACGTGCCCAACGCCAATACCATCATCATCAACAATGCCCAGCAATTCGGATTGAGCGACCTGCACCAGTTGCGTGGCCGTGTTGGACGCAGCAACAGGAAAGCCTTCTGCTACCTGCTCTCACCGCCTTTGTCGACCCTCTCGCAAGAGGCTCGCCGACGGCTGCAGGCCATCGAGAACTTCGCCGAATTGGGCAGTGGCATTCACATCGCCATGCAGGATCTCGATATCCGAGGCGCGGGCAATATGCTGGGCGCCGAACAGAGCGGCTTTATCGCCGATCTTGGCTACGAGACTTACCAAAAGATCCTGGAGGAGGCCGTACACGAATTGAAGAGCGACGAGTTCGCCGACCTTTACAAAGGGGACAGCGAGCACGATCCGGGAACGACCTACGTCAACGAGACCTTTATCGAGAGCGATCTGGAGCTGATGTTCCCGCCCGCCTATATACCCAACGACTCCGAGCGGTTGGCGCTTTATCGGGAGTTGGACAATATCGAGGAGGAACGCGATCTTAAGGCCTTCACTGCTCGCTTGAAAGACCGTTTCGGCGAGATCCCGCCAGAGGGCAAGGAATTGATCCGGGTAGTCCGTCTCCGTCGTGTGGCTAAACGACTGGGCATCGAGAAGGTAGTCTTGAAACGTGGGCAGATGGCGCTTCACCTTGTCGGTAACGAGGCGAGTCCCTATTACCAAAGCGAGGCGTTCGACAAGCTCCTGGCGTTCATCCAGCGTCATCCACGGCAATGTGGCCTGCGCGACCAGAATGGCAAGCGAAGCGTCACGATCAAGGAGGTACCGAATGTCGAGACCGCCTGCCTATTACTTGAAGAAATGAGCGGAAATGCGTAAGTTCGCGTGAAATTTCATAAACATGATCGATCAAAGTGTTTTCCTAAATAAGAAAGCGGCCTATTATACATTAGGCTGCAAATTGAACTTCGCCGAGACATCGACCATCGGCAAGATGTTGGCGGAACAGGGTATCCGGAAGGTCCGCCCCGGCGAGAAAGCGGATATCTGCGTGATCAACACCTGCTCGGTGACTGAGCTGGCCGACAAGAAATGCCGGCAGGCCATTCGCCGCCTGGCGCACCAGCATCCGGGCGCCTTCGTGGTGGTCACCGGCTGCTACGCGCAACTCAAGCCGGAAGAGGTCGTCCACATCGAGGGTGTCAACCTCGTCTTGGGTGCCGAGCAAAAGCTGGACCTGCCCAGCCTTCTGGAACGGGAATTGCGTGAAGGACATGACAAGACTGTTGTCGCCTCACCTTCCAAGGATATCCGGGCCTTCGCGCCCTCCTGCTCGGCCGACGACCGTACTCGTCATTTCCTGAAGGTACAAGACGGTTGCGACTATTTCTGCTCCTATTGTACCATTCCCTTTGCCCGGGGCCGCAGCCGCAACGGTTCCATCGAGAGCCTTGTGGCGCAAGCCCGCCAAGTAGCGGCAGAAAGAGGCAAGGAGATCGTCCTGACAGGCGTCAACATCGGCGATTTCGGAAAATCGACCGACGAGCGTTTCATCGACCTGATCCGGGCGCTCGATGAGGTGGAAGGTATTGAGCGTTATCGCATCTCCTCCATCGAGCCCAACCTGATCACGGACGAGGCGATCGAGTTTGTCGCCTCCAGCCGTCGTTTCGCGCCCCATTTCCACATCCCGCTCCAGAGCGGAAGCGACGCCGTCCTGAAGCTGATGCGCCGACGTTACGACACGGCCCTTTTCCGCCACAAGATCGAGAAGATCAAGAGCCTGATCCCTCACGCCTTCATCGGTGTCGACGTGATCGTTGGCACACGTGGCGAGACAGACGATTATTTCGAGGAGACCTACCGCTTCCTAGAGAGCCTTGACGTAACGCAGTTGCATGTTTTCAGTTATTCAGAGCGACCAGGCACGCAAGCCCTGAAGATCGACTATATCGTAGATCCACGCACCAAGCATGCCCGCAGCCAGCGCCTGCTCGACCTGTCAACCCACAAGCTGGAGGCTTTCTACGAGAGTCATCAAGGCCTGGAGGCGAAGGTCCTGTTCGAGCAGACCCGTAAGGGTGGCATGATGCACGGCTTCACGGAGAATTACATCAAGGTCGAGATTCCTTACGACAGCCATCTCGTGAACGAGACACGTCGTGTGACACTCGGCACCTGGAACGACGATCGGAGCGCCCTTCGGGCAACCCTAATTTCCGACAACCATGTGGAATAAGATCCTATACGCACTTCTTTACGGCTGGGTAAAGCTTCACGCGCTCTTACCCATGCGGGTGCTTTATCTCCTGTCAGACCTGCTCTACCTGCTGGTCTACAGAATTGTCGGCTATCGGGTCAAGGTTACCCGTCGTAACCTGGAAGCCTCTTTCCCAGATCGCTCGACCGACGAGCTCCGTAAGCTGGAACGCCGTTTCTACCACCATTTCTGCGACTATATCGTTGAGACCATCAAGATGGCCCACATCTCGCTT
>USAD01000252.1 GCA_900552415.1 uncultured Parabacteroides sp. | reverse complement strand
GGACGCGCGGGGAGCCCAAAAATCTCATTTATTGCCCCTCCGGATGCTCGGAGAGCCCAAAAATCTCATTTATTGCCCCTCCGGATGCTCGGAGAGCCCAAAAATCTCATTTCCGGCCCTTCCGGATGCTCGGTGGGCCTAGAAATCCCATCGACGGGCTTTTTTATTAAGAAAGGTAGGTGAGATTTTTGTCAATGTGAGAAACTGTTCCTAACTTAGCCAACCATTATCACGAAAAAAGAGGGGGAGAGACTCATGCTATCGCTCATACAAATCGAATTCATTATGGGTACGATATTCTTGTTATTGTACTTCATTACGATTATTGGGTTGGTGCTGGTCATTATCACCGAGAACCGCAATCCCCTGAAGACTATTCCCTGGGTGATCGTCTTGTTGTTGGCGCCAGGTTTGGGTCTGCTGCTTTACCTTATTTTCGGACAGGACAACCGTAAGCAACGAGTCATATCGAGACGCACTTACAAGCGTATCATGCGCCAGCCTGGCAGGAGTCATGGAATCCTGGACAACAGCACGATCCAACCGACCTATCGTCCTCTTTCTGCACTTTTAGCGAACAGCAACCATTCTCCATTGCTTTATGGCTCACGAATTAAGGTCTATACTAATGGGGCCGATAAGTTCCATGATCTTCTGGATGCGATCCGAGAGGCAAAGCATCACATCCATATTGAGTATTATATTTTCAACGACGATGAGATCGGTCGGGCGATTCGCGATGCCTTGATACAGAAAGCTCGGGAAGGTATTGAGGTGCGAGTCATGTATGATGATGTTGGTTGTTGGAATGTGAAAGGGCGTTTCTTCAAGACTATGAAGGAGGCGGGTATCGAGGTTTATCCTTTCCTGAAGGTGGTTTTCCCCATTTTCTCCAGCAAGGTGAACTATCGTAACCACCGAAAAGTGGTTGTCATTGATGGGAAGATCGGCTTCATTGGTGGTATGAACGTTGCCGACCGTTATGTCAAGGGCGTCGCTTGGGGTAAATGGCGTGATACTCATTTCCGGATTGAGGGAAAAGGCGTTCAAGGGTTGCAATCTGCCTTTCTGATTGATTGGTATGTGGTCAGCAAGAAAAGATTGAAGGGTGAGGTCTATTATCCTTCCGTGCCTGACCTAAGCGACACGATCATGCAAATTGCCACCAGTGGTCCGATTGGTCCGTGGCGTACCCTGCTTCAGGCGACCATCCAATTGATTGCCAACGCGAAGAAATATGTCTATATCCAGACACCCTATTTCTTGCCAACCGAAGGATTGAACCAGGTTCTCCAGATCGCCGCTCTGAGTGGTGTCGATGTTCGCCTGATGTTGCCCAAACATTCGGACACGCGGACAGCCAACATCGCCAGCCACTCTTTCATCGACGAAATGGTGAAGGCGGGTGCCAAGATCTATTTCTATCTGCCGGGATTCCTGCATTCCAAATTGATCATCAGTGATGATTACATCACTTCCATCGGCTCGGCCAATATGGATTTCCGCAGCTTTGAGCATAATTTCGAGATCAACTCGTTTGTTTATCACAAGGATTTTGCCTTGCGCATGAAAAAGATCTTTCTCGACGATATGCGTCATTGCGAGCAATTGAATCCGGCACAGTGGTTCAAGCGTCCGATTAAGCGCCGCCTGGCTGAGTCGTTTATGCGTCTGTTCTCTCCTCTTCTCTGACGAAAAGGCTGAAATTGACCGATCCGTAAACTCGTCGTTCCTCAAAACCCGGCAGGTTGGAGAAGTCGTATTCTTTGGGATGTTCCATTACGAACAGGCCTCCTGGACGTAATAAGTCACGCTCAAGTACGATTTTGGGAACATCCGGAAGCTCGGGCAGGGCATAGGGTGGATCGGCGAAGATGAAATCAAAGCCCTTTTCGGGAGCGGATTTCAAATAACGGAAGACATCCCCTTTCACCAGGCGCAGGGCTTTTGTGCCCAGCTCTTTGGTTACTTTCGAGATGAAGGCTGCGTGTTGGCCGTTCTTCTCAACAGCCGTCACCATCCGGCAACCTCTCGATACCAGCTCAAAAGAGATGCTGCCTGTTCCCGAGAAGAGATCCAATGCGTCGGTCCCTTCCAGTTCCATCCGGTTGACGATCACGTTAAATAGATTTTCCTTGGCGAAATCCGTTGTCGGACGTGCGCTGAAACTCGACGGCACGTCGAAACGTCGCCGGCCATAGATACCACTAATGATTCTCATAATGAAAAAGCGATTATATCTACCGGAGCCTTGAAGAGGTCTGTTCCTCGTGTGTACACCTCGGCGGGTACCGCCATGACGTGTACCTGGCGTAAGTATTCCTTCAGGTGCTCCAGGAGTCCGGATCGCACGGATGAATCCGCATAAAGGGCGAGCGTGTCCCGCTCAACAGACCATCCCAACCGTTTCCAGACATATAATATGAAATAGATTTGATTATTCAGCTCGGGGGCGGAAAATGTATTCAGGAAAAGAAGTTTTCCCTTATCGACACAAGCCACGTCCATCCGTTTCCCCTCAACCACAACATACATCCGTCTCGACTCGTCCGATTGGCTTTCACGAAGCCACATCGCCAGTAACGCTTCCAGATAGTGCGAGAATTCCGCTTTTACGAATGAGCGGGAGCAAAAAGACCAGACAGCCTCGTCAAGTCCATATACCAAGCGTGCCTGAATAGCGTCAACAGGTGCCGTCAAGACTCGATCGCCGGGTTTCAGATAGCAAAGCTCAAGCCATTCACGTCCGTGTGTCTCATCATAGAAGGGTTCTGGAACGAGTGTATAACCTGCCAGGCAGACAATGCGGACCTTCGCGTATGGCCATGACAGGCATTCGTTCGAGAAGAAACAGTTCTTTAGGCCGGTGATGTAAGTCGAGGCATTGTCGAACTTAACCGGGCGATAAAAAAAACTCCCGTCGACGGACGGGCGGTAGCCGGAAAAAGAAAGTCCATCCGGTGATAACCGGATGGACACTATATATTCTAAAGAATTTTCCGAAGTTAGCGCGTCGGGAATAGGAATATTCATATAATACGATTACTCCCAGTTTCCGGCATTGTTATTGATCTCCTCCAGAGAACCAACACGCAAGCCCGGGAATTTGTTTTGTTTCTGAGCCTTGTCGATCAAGTTGTAAGTCAACTGAGCGTCCATGTCACGCAAGTAAGATGCGAACGGAACCTCGCAAACGAAAACCTTGATCTGATAACCTGAACCGGAAGTCAAAGTAGCTGTGTCCATCTTGAATTCGATTTTCTCGCCTGGAACATTCGGTACGTAACGCATATCCGCAACATTATAGTTTGCGCCTAAAATAGTATCCTTCGCCAATACCCAAACCGTATCACGACGGATAAGACCTTTCTTTACGGCCTCTTGCTCAGTCATACCTTGCTCTAATTGCTCATCAGTCAAGACACCTTCCTTAATCAAGAAAGGCAGTTTTTCGGTGTTCAAGAAGTTCGCTAACTCGTCAAACGTTTTAGCGTGAGTTCCCTTCACGTTCTTGTACTCGATTTGAGCTTTACGGATCTCAATCAGACGAGCGATGATCGCGTCGTCACGAATCTCCTTCTCCTTATCGAACTTGATCGGTGTCATGATGCTCTGATAGCACATGTAAGCCAGCAGTACGACTGCCACAGCCAGTAATAGTTTTAATGTAACTTTCATGGTTTGTATTGTTTTTTGAATTTATTTCGTTCGGCAAATTTAAAAAAGAATATTTAATACACTACCTTTATTGCCAAAATTATTACGAAGAAAATGATAAATAATTATATATTCCTCAAAATCTGCCAGAATTTTCCCCATAA
>USAD01000251.1 GCA_900552415.1 uncultured Parabacteroides sp. | reverse complement strand
ATCTCGCCTGCTCATTGAGGGTGGTTCCGATCGGCTGAATGAGGTAAGCATCTCTGGTTCTACCCGGTTCTCGTGTATGACCTCTTTTGAGGGTGATCTTCTGGAGGTCTCTGTCAGTGGTTCGGGCGTAGCCGATTTTCCCCAATCCGCTAGATTGTCGAATGCGGACTTGAGCGTAAGCGGTTCCGGCCTTGTCTCTTTGGGACAATTGACGTGTGAGCGGGTTGATGGGCAAGTTTCCGGTTCGGGATGTGTCAGCCTGAAGGGTGAGGGCCAGGAGATCGACTATTCCGTTTCCGGCTCCGGAAAGGTGGACGGCTCCGACTATCATGCAAAACAAGGTGATTGCTCCGTGTCGGGTAGTGGTTCGATCGAGGTTTATGCGAGCGAGGAATTGGACCTGTCGGTATCGGGCAGTGGTAAGATCCGTTACGATGGTCCGGCGAACGTTCGCCAGTCCAAGTCCGGTTCAGGATTAATCCAGAAAGCTTTCTGATCATATACACATTAACATTTACATTGACTAAAAGCTATCCATGCGCTGTGTGGATAGCTTTTTATTTCTATTTTCGCGTAATTGAAACAAATTAAAAAGGAGATATATAATGAAGAGAACAAAGTTTATTCTATGTGCTTTGATCGGCCTGTTCGTCGGTACGAGCTCATTGTGGGCGGTCGATCATGTGAAAGGTAACGGCAACCTGACCTCGAAAAAGATTTCGATCGAGGATTTCAATGCGATCCGTTTTGATGGCGTGATCGATTTCAATTACGTGCAATCCGAGGCTCCGGCCACGATCGAGGTGACAGTCGACCAGAATTTGCAGGATTATGTCAATATCGAAATCAAGGATCGGGTGTTGCAGATTGGCTTTAAGGGTGCCAAGGTAGATCATTTTACGAAGTTCATCGTAAAGACCAACTCAAAATGGTTGAATGAGGTGAAGGTGTCAGGCAATGGCAATTTCATGTTGAACAGCGAGTATACAGGCGATGAGATGACAATCAAGGCGAACGCGAACAGCCTGGTCCAGTTGAAGAATAAGGTAACGGTCGGGAAACTGAACCTCGACGTTTCAGGTAGCGCCAACATGGTGGCAAACAATATTGAGGTAGATAAGTTGGAATGCGATATCGATGGCTCTGGTTCAATTACTTTGAAGAAAGGAACGGCTAAAGAGGGTGATTTCGGTATCGTCAGCAGTGGCGACCTGCATGCCTTGGGTATTGAGATCCCTCGGATCGAGTGTAGCGTAACAGGTAATGGCCTGGCGGAATTGCGCCCGACCAAGAACCTGAAAGCAAATATTATCGGTAAGGGTAAGATCCGTTATAAAGGCCCGACGGCTGTCGAGCGACGGGTGATCGGCAAAGGTACGATCGAGGAGATCCACTAAGCTAGAGCCATCCGTTCGAGCGATACCATTGGATGCTTTCCGCCAGCCCCTCGCGCAGGGCGTATTTGGGCTTGAACCCCAGGTCCGCGAAAAGGGGCTGGACGTCGCATATCCAGTTCCGCTGTTTCAGGATAAGAAACTTATCGTTGTTGAGCGTCACGCTTTTACCTCGTATCTTACCAACCCATTCGGAGCAGGCGCAAGCGGTCTGTGCCAGACATAAGGGAACACGAAGATGGAGAACCCGTTTCTTACCTAACAGCTCTTGAAGGAGATGGGCGAATTGCTTATCCGTGTAGACATCCCCGTCCGCGACAAAATAATGCTTATTGACCACCCGTTCATTCTCGAGTGCCAGGAAAGCGGCGGTCGCCAAGTCTTTGACATAAATAAAGGTGATCCTTTGTGGCGTATAGCCTGCCGTGAAGTCGAATCCGGATTGGATACTTTTAATCTCCACGAAATAATCTTTCTCGCCAGGGCCGTATACTCCTGTCGGGCGTAGGATCACGTAAGGAAAAGCGGTTTGCTTCCGGACGTAATTCTCGGCAATCAGTTTACTTTTTCCATAATCGGTGTTGGGCCTCTGTGGATCGTTCAGGCGAATGGGGCGGAACTCTTTCTCGTCGCCCATGCCATAGCTGCTGAGACTGCTCATCAACAGGAATTTCTTGGGGGCACATTGGGCGGCCTCGAGCGCATGAAGGAAACGGCGTGTATTTTCCGCGTTTACCTCATAAAATTGTTTCCGGTCGGTTGTTTTCGTAAGACCTGCGTTGTGGATGATGAAATCCCATGGCCCCTGTTCCCGTGCGAAGTCTCGTAATTGTTCCGTTAGTGCCTCTTGGTCCTTATAACGGAGGTCAATGAATTTAATTTTAGGATCTTGCAGCCGTGACTTGTCGCTTTTGGCACGGACACCGGCCCAAGTCTCGTAACCCCGGCGGAGAGCCTCCTCGACCAAAAAACCGCCAATGAATCCACTCGCTCCCGTAATTAATATTTTCATGCTTATTCCTTATTTTTCATGTAAAACACGTAATAGTACCAAAGTAGACCGATCCAGTTGAGGACAAGGATGGTCAGGATCCAGAGTATTTTTTGCCCCGTGCTGATGAAGGGGTTTTGCATCACGGCCGTGCATCCGAAAATGATGACGGCGATCCCGATGATGAATCCGATTTCGGGAAGCGCGATAAAGCCGATTATGGAAGGAACGCCCATCATATTTTTAATGTGTATGTTGGTGATTCTTCAATACCCGGTGCGGCAGGTTGCCGTGGCCGATCAATTCGATCGGGCAGGCGTATTTCTCGTCCAGCCATTCGGGGGAAACATCCGTTCCGGGATGGTAATGGAGGGTCTCGTTGACGCAAGCGATGTTCTTGACCATGCTGAGCACGGTGCCAATGTCGTGCGAGACCAGGATAATGGCGCTCTCACGGTTGATCTCTTCCAGCAGTTGGTAGAAATGGGACTCGAACCGCTTGTCGACGTATGAGTTCGGTTCGTCCAGAATCAGGATCTGGGGCTTTGAGACAACAGACCGACCTAAAAGGACACGCTGTAACTGACCGCCCGACAGTTGGCCGATGGCTCGTCCGGCGAATTCCTCGAGCCCCATTTGGGCGATTACCTCATCAACTCGTCTGTTTTGGCTCTCGCTGAATGCCTTGAACGCAGGTTTCTCAGCTGCCAGGCCCGAGGCGATCACTTCGCGTACCGAGATGGGAAACCGTCGGTCGATATTACTCATCTGAGGGAGATAGCCTATTTTCGGCGCTGAGCCGGATGTCTTGTCCTCAAAGCGTTTGATTTCTCCGGATATAGGCGTGAGAAGGCCCAATATGATCTTGAGCAAGGTCGTTTTCCCGCCTCCATTTGGCCCGATGATTCCCAAGAAGTCCTTCTCCCAGACGCTCAGGCAGATGTCTCGGAGGACGATTTTCTGGTCATAGCCGGCGGTGACGTGATCCAGTTCAATGAGTTTCTCCATGTGTCAATGCTTTTGCGATGTTGATAAGTTCCTTATCCCATTGATAATCTAATGGGTTTATAACCTTTAAGGCACATCCGGTCTCTTGCGAGATCATCTCCGCGTTTTTTTGATCGAATTCCTGTTGGATGAAGATCACCTGCGCCTGATGCTTTTTGGCGGTTTCCACCAATGCTTTCAATTGGGCGGGAGAGGGCTCCTTGCCATCCATCTCGATGCAAAGTTGCGTCAGGCCGGTCTCGTTGGCGAAATAGGTCAACGCCGGATGATAAATGATGAAGGCGCTACCCTGCTTGTTGGCCAGGAGCTGCCGGATCGTATCACCCGTTTGCTCGATCTCTTGCGACAGCTTTTGGTAGTTGGCCTCATAAAATCCCTTATTGTCTGGATCAAGCTCGATAACCGCGTCAAGGATATTTCGCGAGATGATTTTGGCGCCCTCTATGGAACTCCAGATATGTGGATCGGTCCCATGATGATGGTGATGATGCTCATGGCCATCCTCCTCAAGATGGTCTGCCTCTTCCGTATCTTCTACGTTCAGCTGGATTAACTTGACGCC
>USAD01000250.1 GCA_900552415.1 uncultured Parabacteroides sp. | reverse complement strand
AAGGTCTACAGGTAGGGTCGCTCTCATGACCCACGTAGGGTCGCCATAATGACCCACGTAGGGTCACTTCTACGACCCACTTAGGGTCACTTCCCTAACCCACGTAGGATAGGCTGGAGAATTCCCCATAAACGATAAGTTTGCCCTCGTTCGTCAACGTCACCCCTTCGCTAACCACCAGTGTTTTGTCTTCAATATGCCTTCGATGCCGAAGTAACTTGAGCCGTCACCGATGCCAGCGGAAAACTCGGAATTGTCGTGGCACAGGCGGAAAAGGCTCGCGGATGATATTTTTTTCCTACCTTCGCGAATGGCAAGTTCCCGAATCATTATGGACAAGACAGACAAAAACAAGAATCCCATCTACGCGCCCGTCACGCTGGAGTTCGTGACCGTCGCGCTCGAATATTGCTCGTTCATCGAAAAGGCGGACGAGGGTACGCTTTTCGATTTCGTCGACAAGGCGACCAAGCTATTGCCCCTGCTCTACCTGAAGGCGGCCCTGCTGCCCCCGCTCGAGCCCGACGAGGAGGCCGAGCTGGAGACAACCGTGACGGAGGCGATGTACGACGACCTGCGAAACCGCCTGTCGGGCCTGCTGGGCGAACGGGATGTCTTCCTTGACGCATTCCACGAGGATATGCGCTACAGCGACACGCCCATCGCGACCGCCATCTCGGAGAACCTGGCGGACGTGTTCCAGGACATTGGCGACTTCATCGCGCTTTTCAGGCAGGGAAACGAGCTGGTCATGCGAGAGGCGCTGGCGCTTTGCGGACATAATTTCCGCCATTACTGGGGCGAGCGGTTGCTCAACGCCCTGCGTGCGCTGCATGACATCCGTTACGATGAAGAAGAAAGTTTAATCGAAAATAGAGACGAACAAGAATGATACAAGATACCGCGCGCACCATCACCAAAGAGGAGATCGCCCATCTGCCGATCGAGACTTACAAGGGGCGCATCATCACCATTATCTCCGAATCCGACGCGAACAAGGCCGTCGCCTACCTGCGCGAGTTCCCGGTCGTCGGGTTCGACACGGAGACCCGGCCCAGTTTCAAGAAGGGGCAACATTACAAAGTGTCCCTGATCCAGATCTCGACGGAAGACACCTGTTTCCTCTTCCGGCTGAACTACCTGAAAGGCATTCCCGCCTCGCTGGTGAACTTCCTCAACAGCGAAGAGACCATCAAGGTCGGCCTCTCCCTGCGCGACGACTTCGGGGCGATCCGCAAGCGGAGCGCGCTCAACCCCGGCAACTTCATCGACCTGCAGGATTTCGTCAAGCCATTCTGCATCCAGGAGGCGAGCCTCCAGAAGATCTACGCGATCCTCTTCTCGAAAAAGATCTCGAAGGGCCAACGGCTGACCAACTGGGAGGCGGAAAACCTGACAGAGCCCCAGCAACGCTACGCGGCGCTCGACGCCTGGGCTTGCCTGAAAATTTACAACTACTTGAACTCAACAATATAATGAAACTTAGCAAAGTATATCTCAAACCCAAGAAAGAGGAATCGCTCTTGCGTTTTCATCCGTGGGTATTCTCCGGAGCGATCCAGACCATCGACGGCCAGCCCGAAGAGGGCGACCTCGTGGAGGTTTATGGCGCCAACAACCAGTTCCTGGCCATCGGCCATTACCAGATCGGCAGCATCGCCGTCCGCGTACTCTCCTTCCAGCAACGAGAAATCGATCAAGCGTTTTGGGCAGAGCGTGTCCGCCAGGCCTATACGCTCCGTCAGGCATTGGGATTGACCGCCCACCCGGAGCGGCACAACACCTTCCGCCTCATCCACGGTGAGGGAGATAACCTGCCGGGCCTCGTCGTCGACTTTTACGCCCATACGGCGGTCATGCAGGCGCACTCTGTCGGGATGCACTACGCCCGTCACCAGATCGCCGAGGCATTGAAAGAGGTCTTGGGCGACCGGCTTCAAAATATCTATTATAAATCGGAGACAACCCTGCCCTACAAGGCGAACCTGGGCAGCGAGGATGGCTACCTCATGGGCGGTGACGATGAGGAAACCGCGCTCGAGAACGGCCTGCGCTTCTACGTCGACTGGCAAAAGGGCCAAAAGACCGGCTTCTTCGTCGACCAACGGGAGAACCGCTCGCTGCTGGAGCGTTACGCCAAAGGCCGGGATGTCCTCAATATGTTCTGCTATACGGGCGGCTTCTCCTTCTACGCCATGCGCGGTGGAGCGAAAACCGTCCATTCCGTCGACAGCTCCGCGAAAGCGATCATGCTGACCAACAAGAACGTCGAGCTTAACTTCCCGAACGATCCCCGCCACGAGGCCTACGCCGTCGACGCGTTCAAGTATCTCGAGCAGATGGGACACAACTACGACCTGATCATCCTCGACCCGCCCGCGTTCGCCAAGCACAAGAACGTCTTGCGCAACGCCCTGCAAGGTTATCGCAAGCTCAATGCCATCGCGTTCGAGAAGATCAAGCCGGGCGGTATCCTGTTCACCTTCTCCTGCTCGCAGGTCGTCAGCAAGGAAAACTTCCGTCTGGCCGTCTTCAGCGCCGCCGCCCAATCGGGCCGTAACGTGCGGATCCTACACCAATTGACCCAACCCGCGGACCATCCGGTGAACATCTACCATCCCGAGGGCGAATACCTTAAAGGCTTGGTACTTTACGTGGAATAAAAATATATACGGAAATATTTCTTTATTCGGCAATCCGTTGTATTTTTGCTCCCGCTAATCGACAAGGCAATATTTGAATATTAACATATTAATTAAAGTAAACATTATGTCTAAAGTAACAGTTGTTGGCGCCGGTAATGTAGGTGCTACTTGCGCGAATGTCCTTGCTTTCAATGAAGTGGCGGACGAGGTAGTAATGCTTGACGTTAAGGAAGGCGTATCCGAAGGAAAAGCGATGGATATGATGCAAACCGCGCAATTGCTTGGTTTTGACACCAAGATCGTGGGTTGCACAAACGATTACGAGAAAACAGCCAACTCTGACGTAGTTGTCATCACCTCTGGTATTCCACGTAAGCCGGGTATGACTCGTGAGGAGTTGATTGGCGTTAACGCAGGTATCGTAAAGAGCGTAGCTGAGAATATCCTGAAATATTCACCGAACGCAATCCTGGTTGTTATCTCCAACCCGATGGATACAATGACATACTTGGCACTGAAATCATTAGGTTTGCCTAAGAACCGCGTGATTGGTATGGGTGGCGCTCTCGACAGCTCACGCTTCAAATACTTCTTGTCTCAAGCTCTGGGTTGCAACGCGAACGAGGTTGAGGGTATGGTTATCGGAGGTCACGGCGATACGACAATGATCCCATTGGCTCGTCTGGCTACATACAAAGGTATCCCTGTCAGCAGCTTGTTGAGCGCAGAGAAATTGCAGGAGGTAGTCGCTTCTACTATGGTTGGTGGCGCTACACTGACAAAATTGTTGGGAACTTCCGCCTGGTACGCACCGGGTGCTGCCGGAGCTTACGTTGTTGAGTCTATCCTCCACAACCAAGGCAAAATGATTCCTTGCTCAGTTCTGTTGGAAGGTGAATACGGAGAGTCCGATCTTTGCATCGGTGTTCCTGTTATCTTGGGCAAGAACGGTATCGAGAAGATCGTTGAGCTGGAGTTGAACGACGAGGAGAAAGAGTTGTTCGCCAAGAGCGCAGCAGCCGTACACAAGACAAACGCCGCTTTGAAAGAGGTTGGCGCATTATAATTCGGATAACAACTTCTATCAATAACCAGTAATGGGGGAAAGCAACATCTGTTTTCCCCTATTTTTTCCCTTACTAATAAAACACTGCAGTGAAATAAAAATAGGCCATATTGAGCCTCTATAAAATATATTACCAATATTAGATACAACCTATCAAAATTATTCGTATCTTTCGACCGAAGTAAAAAAACAACACTTTCAAAAGTTTGCGGATCATGTTCCAATAAGTACAAGCAAGTACCTTTTTC
>USAD01000249.1 GCA_900552415.1 uncultured Parabacteroides sp. | reverse complement strand
AAGAGTTCGGAGCATATATTGACTCGTTCCGTAAGGCTAAAGATCTTGACGGGCTTATGGGTGTCACCGATTACATTGACGACGAGAAGCCACTTTACGTCAAGACCGACAAGGAGCTGCGGATCCTTAATTTCCTGGACAAGACAGACGGGGAATGCCGTTACATCTCGGGCGGTATCTATTGTCTCAGACGGCCCGCCATCGCGGCGCTCGAGAGCGCCATGGGCCAAGGCATGTCGCGATTGCGCAACTACCAGCGGCACCTGGTAGAGAAAGGGCTTTCCCTGAAAGCCTATCCCTTCAGCAAGATCATTGATGTCGATCACGCTGAGGACATCACGAAAGCGGAATCATTCTTAAAAGCGTATTACATTACATTATTTTACATACATGGATAAGTTAATTATCGCAGGAATCCGGAGAGGAAACCAATTCTCGCCGAACCATATCGGCAATGACGCGGCGATCTTCTCCCTGGCAGCCGAACATTTGAGAAAACGAGGGGCTGTCGTCAACGAGTATATCGAGTCTGATCTTCTCTTAAATGATTTGAAGGAAAAAGTGATCTTCAACATGGTGAGAGATTGGCGCTCGATCCATAAAATACAGGAACTGGAAGACAAGGGCGCTTTGGTGATCAACTCGGGTTACGGTATCGAGAATTGTACCCGTGAGAAAATGACCCGTCTCCTGCTCCAGAATAACATCGCTCATCCCAAGAGCCTGATCCTGAAAACAACGGAGGATCCAACCGAGGCCCTGGAAAAGGCAGGATTCTATAACTGCTGGATCAAACGAGGCGACTTCCACGCGATTCACCGCGAGGACGTCACCTATGTGCGCAATCCGGAAGAGGCCAAAAGCATCCTGAAGGAATACGCTATCCGCGGCATTCCCAACGCCGTCATCAATGAGCATTTGGTGGGCGACTTGGTAAAATTCTACGGAGTAACCGGAACAGGTTTCTTCTACTGGTTCTACCCGTCGAGCATGCACCACAGCAAGTTCGGACTCGAGCAGATTAACGGAACGGCCAAAGGTATCCATTTCGATCTGGAGGCATTGAAACAGGTTTGTGACCAGGCGGCCAAGGTTCTGAATGTCCACATATACGGCGGTGATTGCATTGTCGCCGAGGACGGAACCGCCCGCATCATCGATTTCAACGACTGGCCAAGCTTCGCCCCCTGCCGGAACGAGGCCGCGCCACATATCGCCCAACGTATTTGGGATTTGGCCAATAACTTTTAAACAAATCCTTAAGACATGAGCGAGAAAGAAACAAAGCCAAGTTTAGAATCGACATTGAAGTCGATGGACACAGAAGAGTTCATCGACATTCATTTTTATAGACCGATCGGTTTCCGGTGGTCCCTCCTGTTCCGGAGATTGGGCATATCCCCCAACAGCGTGACCATTGCCAGTATCTTTATCGGGATCGCCTCGGGTATCTGTTTTTATCCGCAGGACCTGACGATCAACATCATCGGTATGCTCCTGCTGGTGTGGGCCAACTCATACGACAGCGCCGACGGCCAGCTGGCCCGTATGACGGGTCAGAAAAGCGCTCTCGGACGTATCCTCGACGGTACGGCCGGCGACATCTGGTTCATCACCATCTATGCCGCTATCTGTCTTCGTTTGACACCGCAATGGGGCATCTGGATCTGGGTCTTTGCCCTGATCACCGGCATGTGCCACAGCAAACAGGCGGCGATGGCCGATTATTACCGGAACATTCACCTGCTCTTCCTGAAGGGAAAAGATGGCAGCGAGCTCTCACATTCACCTGTGCTGAAGGAGAATTTCAAGAAGATGAGCTGGAAAAAGGAGTTTATCTACAAGCTCTTTGAGGCTTTCTACATCAATTATACGGTTGGACAGGAGAAGCTGACCCCTCATTTCCAGAAAATGATGGGCATCATCCGGGAGAAATATCACGGCCAGGCACCGGAATGGTTCCGTGTCGCTTTCCGTGAGAAAAGCCTTCCGCTGATGAAGTACACCAACATGCTCTCGTTCAACACACGGGTGATCGTCTTGTTCATCAGCCTGTTGATCGACCTGCCATGGCTCTATTTCACGTTCGAGATCACGGTCTTGAACCTCATGTTGATTTATATGATCGCCCGGCACGAGAAATTCTGCAAGGCGTTTAGCGGACAATTATAACAGACAACATATGATACGTTTAGACCAAATAAAAGGCATCATCTTCGATTATGGCGGGACCATCGACAGTAATGGCCTGCATTGGGCGGAGGTGATTTGGCAAGGATACGAGACAGCGAATGTCCCCGTGGAAAAGGCCATCTTTCGTGACGCCTACGTCTTCGGCGAGCGGACATTGGGTAAAAATCCCATTATCCAACCGGAACACACATTCCAGGACATGCTCCGGATCAAGATCCGCCTGCAGATGGACTGGCTCATAGAGAACGGGCATCTTACCGCCGAGCAGGCCAATAACCAATTAAGCGACCAAGTAGCGGACTGGTGTTACGAATACGCTCGGAAAGCGATCGACAACGCCCGTCCTATCCTCAATCGCCTGACGGAGAAGTATCCGATGGTGCTGGTTTCCAACTTTTACGGCAATATTGCCGCGGTCCTGAAAGACTTTGGGCTCGATCACCTGTTCGGCCACATCGTCGAGTCGGCTGTCGTGGGCATCCGCAAGCCCGATCCCGCCATCTTCCAATTGGGCGTTGACCATCTGGCCCTTCCGGCGAAAGAGATCGTGATCGTTGGCGATTCTTACGACAAGGACATCGTCCCGGCCACAACGATCGGTTGCCAGACCATTTGGCTGAAAAGTATCGGCTGGAAGCCTTATGAGGGAAACGAGACCGCCGACGCGGTGATCACCGATTTCCAGCAGACCAAAGAGTTGTTCCATCTTTAAGCGATCCGATTGGCTATGGATAACATCATCCCTTTCGCGCTGCTCTGCTTCACCTCCTTTTTCACGCTGGTGAATCCTTTGGGCACGATGCCCATCTTCCTGTCCATGACAGATGGGCTCTCGAACGAGGAGCGCCAAGCCATCGCTCGCAAGGCGACCTTCGTGGCGTTTATCATCCTCTCGGCATTCACGATCTCCGGACAATACCTGTTCCAGTTTTTCGGCATCTCAACTAATGGATTCCGTATCGCGGGCGGGTTTATCATCTTCAAGATCGGTTACGATATGCTTCAGGCGCATTTCACCCACATCAAGCTGAATGAGCAGGAGCAGCAGCATTACGCGAACAACATCTCCATCACTCCACTGGCTATCCCGATGCTCTGTGGACCCGGCGCGATCGCCAATGGTATCGTGTTGATGGAGGATGCCAATGGCCTTTTGATGAAAGCGACCCTGATCGCCGTCATCTGCCTGGTTTTCCTGATCACCTACACGATCTTAAGAGCCTCTACCAGGCTTGTCAAACTGTTGGGCGAGACCGGTAACAACGTGTTGATGAGGTTGATGGGCTTGATCCTGATGGTCATCGCCGTCGAGTGTTTCGTCAGTGGAATCCGGCCGATCCTGACCGATATCCTAAAGCAAAGCATGGCATAGGATCTTTTAAATACTGTTAATCCAAGAAAAAAAGGAAGTATCAGCTCTTGCATTATTTCAAATTGTCCCTACATTTGCGGACATAATAACAAACAGAAAGATGAATACGCAATTAGTAAATACATATTGGTGGTGGCGCCGCTTACAACTTCAAATAGTCGTAAGGGACGAAGACCCGTGTGTGTAATTTACGAATAGCAATTCAAGGATACATCCAAAAGAGGCCTGTCGCACTTGCGGCGGGCCTCTTTTCTTTTATCCGCCCACGAAAGAAAATAATCAATAACAAAAATAATCAAGAGCAATATGAAAACCTATTTAGTGAACGAGAATGGTTATTACGGTGAGTTTGGTGGTGCCTATATTCCGGAGATCCTCCACCAGTGTGTCGAGGAGTTGCGGGAAGCCTACCTGAAAGTGATG
>USAD01000248.1 GCA_900552415.1 uncultured Parabacteroides sp. | reverse complement strand
ACCTACCATCGGGTTGTTACCCATTCCTAAGAAGCCCATCATCTCAACGTGAGCAGGAACTGAAGAAGAACCTGCGAACTGAGCGTCTGAGTGCATACGACCCATAGTATCTGTCATACCATAAGAAGCAGGACCAGCAGCCATGTTATCCGGGTGCAAAGTACGGCCCGTACCACCACCAGAAGCTACAGAGAAGTAAGGCTTGCCCGCCAATACACGCTCTTTCTTATAAGTTCCGGCAACCGGGTGCTGGAAGCGAGTTGGGTTAGTTGAGTTACCCGTGATAGATACGTCAACATCCTCTTTCCACATGATTGCTACACCCTCGCGAACGTCGTCAGCACCGTAGCATTTTACTTTTGAACGCAAACCGTCAGAGTACGGAGTCTCAGAGATGACGTTCACCTCGCCCGTCATATAGTCGAACTGCGTCTGTACATAAGTAAAGCCATTGATACGAGAGATGATCTTAGCGGCGTCCTTACCCAAGCCATTCAGGATGACGCGCAACGGGGATTTACGTACCTTGTTTGCCATCTCAGCGATCTTGATAGCGCCCTCAGCTGCGGCGAAAGACTCGTGCCCTGCCAAGAAAGCGAAGCATTGCGTCTCCTCACGCAACAAACGGGCAGCCAAGTTACCATGGCCGATACCTACCTTGCGGTCGTCAGCTACAGAACCCTTGATACAGAAAGCCTGCAAGCCGATACCGATAGCCTCAGCGGCGTCAGCGGCGTTCGTGCAACCTTTCTTAATAGCGATAGCCGCACCTACTACATAAGCCCAACATGCGTTCTCGAAACAGATAGGCTGTGTTTCCTTACACATTGTATAAGGGTCGATACCTTTAGCTGCGCAAATCTCTTTTGCCTCTTCGATGATGTTGATACCGTATTCTTTCAGAACCGCGTTGATATTATCGATTCTGCGATCATAACTTTCAAATAAAGCCATATTCTTTTTTACTTTTTTAGATACTTGTTTACTAGGAATAATGATATCAGAAAATTGAAAACCAACACACCTCCGCAGCAGGCCACGTAAAAGGCCAGCCATGGGCGCTCCTCCTTCATCACGAAATAGGCGATAATGGTCGCGATAATCGTGATGATGCTCAATCCCAGCAGGACATGTGTCAAGGTTCTCTTATTCATTACGAGGATCGATATATTTTACGGCATCTTTGAAGCGGCCATAAGAACCTTTCGCTTTCTCGAGCGCTTCGTTAGCGTCCATACCTTTCTTGACCATATCCATGAACTTACCCAGGTGGACAAACTCATAGCCGATAACTTCGTCGTTAGCGTCCAAAGCCATGCGAGTGCAATAGCCTTCTGCCATCTCCAGATAGCGAGGACCTTTCGCCAGCGTACCGAACATCGTACCAACCTGGCTGCGCAAGCCCTTACCCAAATCCTCCAAGCCAGCGCCTACAGGCAGACCGCCCTCAGAGAACGCGGATTGCGTACGACCGTAAACGATCTGCAAGAACAACTCGCGCATAGCTGTATTGATAGCATCACAAACAAGGTCTGTATTCAAGGCCTCCAACAGGGTCTTGCCCGGAAGGATCTCTGAAGCCATGGCGGCAGAGTGAGTCATACCGGAGCAACCGATCGTCTCAACCAATGCTTCCTGAATGATTCCGTCCTTAACGTTCAATGTCAGCTTACAGCCTCCTTGTTTCGGCGCGCACCAACCGATACCGTGAGTCAAACCAGAGATGTCCGTGATCTGAGTCGCTCTAACCCATTTTCCCTCTTCTGGAATCGGAGCACATTGGTGGTTAGCTCCCTTTTTTACAACACACATGTGTTGAACTTCTTGTGAATAAATCATAATCGCTAATTTATTATATTAAGTGATAATAAAACCTTTATGTCTAATTCTATCGCCGTAACCTTATCTTGAAAGGTATGCGCAAAGATAGGATTTATAATTTTTCCTTGCAATAACAGGAACTTCTTTCCTCGCGATTTTTACTTCAGCATCTTGGCCAGTTTCTCGCCGATCTCTTTTCCGTGCAGGCCTTTGGCGATGATCGTGCCATCCTTATCGACCAAGACGGTGTGGGGGATGCTGTTCACGCCATACAGCTTGGCACCGGCGTTTTTCCATCCTTGCAGGTCGGAGAGCTGCATCCAGGTAATATCCAAGTCTTTTACGCCCTTCTCCCAGGCCTCTTTCTTGCTGTCGAGTGAGACACCGACGATCTCGAAGCCCTTGTTCTTATATTGTTTGTAAACCTCTACGATATTGGGCATATCGCGGCGGCAAGGAGGGCACCAGCTTGCCCAGAAATCGATCAGGACAATCTTGCCATTACCTACAAACTCGGAGAGCTTGCGGGTTTTGCCGTTCATGTCGGTCATCTCGAAATCTGCGAATTTCTTGCCGACAGCGACATTTCTGCGGGCCTCAATAACGGGGAGCAGCTTCTCCATACGGGGAGCGCTCTTGAAGAGGCTGTCTGCCTTGTCGACGATCGCGAACAGGTCTTCCTCGGCCATCTCGTAGTTGTTCTCGACAAATAATTTCGCGGCTGAGAGCTTGTTGGAATTGGCTTTAATGTATTCGGTGATCTTTGCTAAAGCTTGTTTTGAGAGCTCGTCAATCTTGTTGGCAGCTGCCTCGGCGATAGCCTTATCCTCCGAGCGGCTATCAGCGTTCAGCTTCTCCATCTCTTGGTCGAAAGAGGCCAGTTGTCCATAAAGGCTGGCATAAGCGTCATTCTCGGGAGTTCCTTTGACAGAGGAACTTTTGGCGTCGAGCGCCGCCTGGAGCTGGCCGTTCTCGAGGATGAAGACGGTTTGGTAGCCCCGCTCGCTCTCATTGCCCGTGTTGACTTTCAGTTGGTAGAGCTGGGCGCTCGCTTGCGTGCCGCTCAGGGTGAATTGGCCGTTATTGATCACGGCGCTGTCTGTCGCGGTGGCGTCGGGGATGCCATAGGGGGTGAGGTAAACCATTTTGCCGTTCATGTCGGGATTATTCACGGTTCCGGTGATCGTATAACCCGGTTTTTCGCCGCATGCCACCAAAAGGAGGGCGGAGGCGGCCATTGTCATTAATTTTTTCATGTGTGAATTGAATATTGAATTACTTTTTCTTTTGCCGCGAAGATACGATAAATAAATGAGAGTTAGTTTGGATTGCGGCAAGGAATGCGTCCGCTTAAACGGGCTGGATGGGCCTTTGTTAACGGAAATAATGTTAAAAGAAGGGCTCGCGGATAGGGGATTCTCGGTAAAGGCCGTCCTTGTGGTAAAAGGTAAACTGTATTTTTATGGAAAAGGGATTTTCGGGGAAGGTGATCGTGCTGTTCGCGTTGATGCTGCTGTTTGAGGGATGTGCCCCGTCCAAAAAACTCTCCAGTCGTGATCGGGCAGGTATTGGGGCGACGATCGGCATGTGGATCGGTGCCTTATTTGGTCGGGCGGTCGGCTCGAGTATTGATGATGAGGACGGGGGCGATATCGGCGAGGTTGTTGGGGCGATGGCAGGCGGTGTCGCCGGGGCACGTATCGCTTATGATAAGGCGGAACGGGAGAAGAAGGCGGTTTCTCGTGTGGCGCGGGCCTATGGACAGGGCGGCGTGTTGTCACTTCCATTGTTGCGGGTGGATGATTGTTTTGTTGATGACGTTTCCGGCGTGATCCTGGCGGGGCGGGAGAGCCGGTTGGCCTTTCGGGTCGTGAATAACGGGAATAGCGTTGCTCGTCAGGTGGTTCCGACGGTTGTGATCGAGAAGGGAGGCTCGAGAATCCGGCTCGCGGCCTCTGCCTTGTCCCCTCAAGATATTCCGCCACGTGGCGAGGTGTTTTATTCGGTCGATCTCGCCGCCCATCCGAGGTTGCGCGACGGCAAGGCGGTCGTCAGCGTCCGGTTGAGCGAGGCAAGGGGTTATCGGACGGAAAAGCGCCGTTTTTCCTCAGCCAGCGCGGCGCTGCGTTCGGATTCCATCCGCGTTGGCCGCATTTCCGCTCTGCTCAACCCGCTCACAGCCTGTATC
>USAD01000247.1 GCA_900552415.1 uncultured Parabacteroides sp. | reverse complement strand
GCAAGAGGGCTATTCCACGGCCTCGCCAGAAGTCCGGGAGATGGGATTCGGTGCCGGTATGGGCTTGTCGAACATGAAGAAAAACGTGGATGAGTTAAATATTGAAAGCCAGGTTGGCAAGGGCACGACCGTCAAGATGATCACCTGGCTCGCTAAAACATAAAAACACCATGAAAAAAGAAAATACATTTTATCACGCGCTGAAGATCGACGACAGCAAATGCGTCGGCTGCACGCATTGCGTCAAGAAATGTCCGACTGGCGCCGTGCGGATCAAGGGCGGCAAGGCTGTCATTAACCGGAATTGGTGTGTCGATTGCGGCGAATGCCTCAAATCGTGTCCTGTCGACGCGATATACGTCGAGCAGGATGATTTCCAGAATATATTCAATTTCAAGAACCGGGTCGTGCTCATGCCCTCCGTCTTTATCGGACAATTCTCGAAATACACGACGAACGTAGACATTTTCGATGCCTTAAGGGAACTGGGATTCACCCATTTCTTTCAGGTAGAACACACGGTAGACCTGATCCAGAAAGAGATGGCCAAGCAAATGGGAGACTCGGATGAGAAACCCTCTATAAGCCCCTTTTGCCCGGCGATCATCCGGTTAATACAGATCCGGTTCCCGTCGTTGGTCAATAATCTGCTGCAGGTGAAAAGCCCGATCATGGCTACGGCGCTCTACTGCCGCAAGTCGTTGGAAAATGAGGGACTGGATCCCGCCGAAACGGGCCTGTTTTACGTAACACCCTGCGCCGCCAAGATCGCCGCCATTAAGAGCGACGAGGAGACGTCGTCGATCATCAACGGCGTCATTAATATGGATACCCTATATAATAAGGTATATCATATCCTGAAAAACCGGCCGAAAGATTACCGGGCCACTTCTCCCGTTTTGCCGGAACTGACCAAAAGCGAAATGCGCTGGAGCCTGACCGGAGGCGAGGCAAAATGTTTCAAGGGACGCTGTCTCGCCATCGACGAGATCCATAACGTGATTGATTTCCTGGAACGACTCGAGACGACGGACGAGATCCGCAACGTCGATTTCCTGGAACTCAGGGCATGCGACCTGAGCTGTCCGGGCGGCGTACTCGCGGTCGCCAACCGTTTTCTGGCCTCCGAACGCATCGCCAAACGTTCCGCCAACCGCGACAAGATACCGGCCATCTACGATACGATGCAGATGGATGCTTTGGCCTACCTGAAACGTCACATCACCACCAAGCCATTTGAGGCCAATCCCAAACGCCTCTATGAGGGCACTTTGGAGGAGCGTTTCAAGAAGATGGAACAGGTCCGGAACATCATGTGCTATTTGCCGGGGATCGATTGCGGGGCTTGCGGATCGCCTAATTGCCAGAGCCTGGCGGAGGATATCATCCGGCGCACGGCCAAATTCAGCGACTGTGTCTTCATGCAACGGAATATGGAGAAACATGGGAAACTGGACTATGAGCACGCCATCCGGATCGTCGAGGAGACTTGGGGAAAGGATCGTTTAAACAAGGATTGTTATAAGAAAGGAGCGAAATATGAAGGTTTGTGATCTGATTGAGAAGTTAGGGCTAAGCGTATTATGCGGCCAGGATCTGGAACGAGAAGTGAAAGGTGGTTATACAAGCGACCTCCTGAGCGACGTGATGGGACACATCGACGAAGGCATGGTCTGGATAACGATGCAAACGCACCAGAACGTGATCGCCGTAGCTGCCCTGAAGGATGTTGCGGCAGTCATCCTGGTCAACGGCAATAAACCCGACGAGGAGACGCTCAGTAAAGGCAACGAGGAGAATGTTCTCTTATTGGGCACCAGGGAGAATGCCTTCGAGACATCAGGCAAACTGTATCAACTCCTAAACCAAGGAGAATGAAACGCTATAAGGTCGACCTGCACATCCATTCCTGCCTGTCGCCTTGCGGAAGCCTGGATATGGATCCGGAGAGCATCGTCGAGACCGCTCTACGCAAAGGACTGGACGCGATCGCCATCACCGACCACAACTCCACTTTGCAATGTCCTGTCATACAAGAATTAGGGCAGGAGCGAGGTTTGTTGGTCCTTGCCGGCGTGGAGGTTACAACCAGCGAGGAGGTCCATTGCTTGGTCCTGTTCAAGGATGAAAAGAGTCGCAAGGAGTTTCAGGCTTACCTGGATCAACATTTGCCGCCTATACCAAACGATCCCGACTATTTAGGCGACCAGGTTTGGGTTAACGCACGCAATGAGATCCAGGGCGAGGTCGCCTATTCCTTGTTGTCCGCTATCGACCAGAGCCTGGAACAAGTGGAGTCCAAATGCGCCGAAGTGGATGGCCTGTTTATAGCGGCTCACATCGATCGGCCGTCGTTCAGCGTAATCAGCCAACTGGGCTTCATATCGCCACAACGAAGGTTTGACGCTATTGAATACAGCAATTACCAAAGATTCTCACAACTCATCAAGCAACAAAGGTATTTGAGCAAATACATCGCTTATTCGGCGTCCGATGCCCATCAGATTGACCAAATCGGGGAAAAATACGCCATACTCGAAAGTGAGGAATTGTCGTTCAACGCCATCCGGAACATATTTAAGAATAAGGATAAACAATTTATATATAGTCATTTAAATGGATAATTTGGCATTCCATATAACCGATATTACCGCTAACAGTATCCGAGCCAAAGCGTCGCGGATCGAGATCGAAACATCAGAAACAGAACATAAGAGGTCCATTAAGATCATCGATAACGGGACAGGCATGTCTAAAGAGGTGGTCGATCAGGTAACCAATCCTTTCTATACGACAAGGACCACTCGCAAGATGGGCTTTGGATTGCCATTCCTAAAACAAAACGCGGAACAAGCCGGTGGACGAGTCGAGATCCAATCCGAACCGGGAAAAGGTACGACGGTCTACGCCGAATTTGATACCCAAAACATAGATTGTCCACCATGGGGCAATTTACCGGAAACGATCGCCTTGTTGATCACAGGCAACCCAAAAGTCAATATCATCTATTCATGGGAATCACCGCAAACGGAATTCACGATCAGCACAGAGGATGTATTCGAGCTCGTTGGTGAAGCGATCCCAATCAGTCATCCCAAAGTCACGCTAGCATTAATCCAACTGCTCACGGAAGCGATCAATCATCCATAAAATACACAATAGTACGTGTAAGGTTATACGTACTATTGTATCGATCTTCACGACCGCTCGCATGAGCCTACACATACGTATATGATCATCGATACGTACGTATGCGTATTTTAGCGTATTCTTGGCCATTTATCAAGTGATTCCTATTTAACGTGAGTTCGATATAATTCAAAACATAGAAAGTTGCCCGTCCTTGACAAAACACAGGTCAATGGCTGGCTTCTTTTCAAAGAAACAGTATGCCGCTATGGCAGCTAGCGAATTGGCAATGAAGTTATTGAAGGAACGGTGTCTGGAGTGTTCAATCTGTGCGATATTCTTCAACTCATCATTGACCGTTTCTATCAAAGCACGTTTTCTCAGCAGGATTTTGTCCGCTACGCTCATCAGGGAATTTTTCATATTGTTCTTCACTTTGGTTATCAGCTGTATGCCGCCCGTGAAAAGATTCTCGAACAGTGCCTGACCGATGTACCCTTTGTCCGCGCATAGTTTGCCCTTTATGTTCTTCAGGAAGTTTCCCTGTTTCAACGGCTCACGGTCATCCACATTTCCGGGAGTGAACATAAAGTTAAGGATTTCTCCTTTGTCATTGATAATCAAATGCAGTTTGAAACCAAAGAACCATCCCATGGAGCATTTCCCACGTTCTGCAAGTCCCTCAAAGGTCTTATGAATCAGGATTCTCTGGTTACGACAGACACGTAAAGGAGTGGAGTTAACAAAACTGATGCCGGTACAGGTTCCCAGCAGTACTTTTTTGATGAAGATGGTCATGGGAAGCAATACTTCCTTCTCCAGTTCCACAAAACGGTTATAGGAAACCTGACGCGGAAAAAGGTGTTTCAGATGTTTACAGACATA
>USAD01000246.1 GCA_900552415.1 uncultured Parabacteroides sp. | reverse complement strand
ATTTATAATTACCCGAGTAATTCAATAATCTAATAAATTTATTTTTATTTTGAGTTTCTGGCATTATTATCGCCTCAAATAATAATTTAGGTTTTAAAGGACCGATGGCTGGCGAGGACTATTATACTGCTTGTCGAGTAGGTGGCGAGACGCCAGGTACCTTTGATACGCATGCCCGTGCCTCTTTCTCGTTTGCTGATGCTGAGGATGGTGGTTATTTGAACCATACCTATCCAAATACGGTGATGGACTTTACAAAAGCGTCTGAACTCTCGCCTGTCCCTGTTATCAGTCATGAGACAGGACAATTTCAGGTTTATCCGAATTATGCGGAGATGGAGAAATACACCGGAGTCTTGAAGCCTTGGAATATGGCGGTCTTTAAGCGGCGGTTAGAGGCGGCAGGGATGGCTGATCAGGCGGCTGATTTCATGAAAGCTTCTGGTACTTGGGCGGCTATCCTTTATCGGGCGGATATGGAGATGAATTTGCGTACTTATCCATGGGGTGGTTTCCAGTTGCTCGACTTACAAGATTATCCAGGCCAAGGTTCTGCTTATGTTGGCGTGCTTGACGCGTTCATGGACAGCAAGGGGCTTGTCACACCTGAGGAGTGGCGGCAATCGTGTTCGGAAGTTGTTCCTTTATTTATAACGGAGAAGTTTTGTTGGAGCGGAGGTGAGACTCTGTCGGGAGAAGTAAAGGTCGCGAACTATTCCGTGGCGGATTTGGCGGATAAGGTGTTGGGCTGGGAATTGCTTGATAATGATCAGGCCGTTTTCTCAAGTGGCGAATTCTCATTAAGTGCTCGTCAGGGCGATTTGGCTTATGTTGGGAAAATCCAGGTTCCGATGGAAGGAATTAAAGAGGCTGAGCGTTTGACTTTGGTTTTGACGATTGAGGGGACTGGTTTCCGTAACAGTTATCCCTTATGGGTTTATCCGTCTGATAATTTACCCCAATTATCGAACGATATTCTAGTAGCTCGTCGTGTGGATAGGGCAATGTTGAACCGTCTTAAGTCTGGAGGAAAGGTGTTGCTTTTCCCAGATCATAAGCGTTATGAGAAACAGACAGTAGGTGGTTTGTTCCAAACGGATTATTGGAATTATAGAATGTTTAAGACCATTTGTGAGAATCTCGGGAAAGAGGTTTCGCCTGGTACGCTTGGTATTTTGACAGATCCCTCGCATCCGGCGTTAGCTAGTTTCCCGACCGAGAACCATACCAATTGGCAGTGGTTCCCGATTGTGAAGAGCAGTCGACCAATGGTGCTGGATCTCTTGCCTGCTGCTTATCGGCCGATTGTCCAGGTGATTGATAATGTAGAGCGTAATCATAAGTTGGGCCTTTTGTTTGAGTTTAAGGTTGGTGAAGGACGATTATTGGTTTGTGCGGCTGACTTACGCTCCGTTTTGGATAAGCCGGAGGCCCGTCAGTTTTATTTGAGTTTGGTCCGCTATATGGAATCGGATGCTTTTTCACCAGCTACCAATTTGACACCAGATGAGCTTGAACGTCTCTTTATTACAATTCCTTCGGTGGGGAATATCGCTAAGCTAGGGAATATATCCTATAAATAATGTATTGATACTAGATTGTCGTTTAGGCCTCTCGCATGACGAATACTCGTTGTGGAGAGGCCTTTTTATGCTTATTATCAACCGATTCCTTTTGCCAAGTCAGGTTTTGTTCGTCTTGTTTTAAATTGTTATGGATAATGTTTATGAGAAAGCCTAGAAAGTTTGAATGGATGTGCATAACAAAAGCTGGCTTTATTTTTAACATTTTAGTGATAAATAAAAATTAAAAAACCTTTGCGAGTATAAATAAATTCCATACATTTGCTAAGTCCAGTTTATCAAAAAGACATGGTAATATTGATTGTGGCCTTATATCGTTGTTGTTTTGATGTTATTTGGATACTTATTCTGTTGTATGAATAGAGGTTGTGTGTTCTGCGGTTAATATTTTCATGTTATTAAAACGCTAATAATTAATTATGATTTAATATTTGACCGTTTTATTGGTGATAAAATGATAGGCAAGTTAATTATGGGATTGTTAAAAATAGTTGTTAATTCATTAATTCTAATTAGTTCGTAGTTATGATGAGAAAGTTCGCGTTTACGCTATGGTGTCTTCTGATGACGATGGGCACGATTATAGCGCAGGAGATGAAGATCACAGGTACTGTGCTTCAAGCAGAGGACGGAGAACCGGTTATCGGAGCCTCCGTAGTAGAGAAAGGAACAACGAACGGCACCATTACTGATTTTAATGGTCAGTTTGAGTTGACCGTGAAAAAAGGAGCAGATCTTATTTTTTCTTATGTGGGAATGAAGAGTATGGAGGCCAAGGCTGAGAATCATATGCAGATAAAGATGGCTTCCGACTCGCAAGCGCTTGATGAGGTTTTGGTGGTAGCTTACGGTACGGCAAAGAAAAGCTCGTTTACTGGTTCGGCTTCAACGGTAGGTGCGGCTATGCTGGATATGCGTCCGTTGTCTAATGCTTTGACGGCGTTGGAAGGTAATGCGTCTGGTGTCCAGATGACCTCTTCTATCGGCCAGCCTGGTGAGTCCGCGTCAATCCGAATTCGTGGTTTTGGATCTGTCAATGCGGATAACGCTCCATTGTATGTAGTGGATGGCGCGATCTTCACGGGTGATATCGCCAGTATCAACCCGAATGATATCGAATCGATGACAATCTTGAAGGATGCCGCTTCTACCTCTTTGTATGGTTCGAGTGCTGGTAATGGTGTTGTTTTGATTACAACGAAGAAAGGTTCTGCCTCCAGTGGTGCCGGTGTCACATTGAATATCTCACAAGGTTGGTCAACACGAGCTTACAAAGATTACGCGACAGTTGGTATCTATGATTATTATCCATTGCAATGGCAAATGTTGAAGAATTCGTATATCACGGCCGGCAAGAGCGCCGCTGAGGCTGCCCAGCTCGCGTCTTCAAATATCGTTAGTACTTTGAAATATAACCCGTTCTCGGGAATTGCCGATTCAGAGGTTGTGGGTCTTGATGGTATGCTGAATCCTTCCGCGAGCGCGATTAAGTGGGCGGACGATTTGGATTGGGAAGATGCAGCTTATCGTACAGGCCATCGCCAGGAGTATAATATCAGTTATAACTCATCAAATGACAAGAGTGATATGTATGCTTCTATTGGTTATCTGAATGATAAGGGTTATATGATTGAGACCGATTATGAGCGTTATTCTGGTCGTATGAACTATAATATCTATCCGGTAAAATGGTTTAAGTCCGGTTTGAATCTGGGATTGAGTCGTACGAACTCGAATTATTCTACCTCGACTTCGGATAACAGCGCTTCTTATAGTAACTTGACTCGCTTTGTTCGTGGTATGGCCCCGATTTATCCAATCCATAAGCATGACTTGGAAACTGGTGCTTACTTGGATTCTGATGGTAATCCGACAACGAATCCGGCTGAGTATGTATATGATTACGATGGTGCACGTTTGTCGAGCAATGGCCGTGACGCTATTGTCGAGACCTTATGGAATGACCGTTTGTTGGAGTCGACCAATGCGAGCGCACGTACTTATATGACGATCACCCCGATTGAGGGCTTGAATTTGACCGTGAATTACGCGTTTGATAATAAGGATGACAACCGGAAGGTTTATGAGAACCCGTTTGTGGGTGATGGCACCGCGGGTCCTGGCCGTTTGGGTATTCGCCACAGACGTTATTTGACTCAGACATTCAACCAGTTGATCAGCTATTCTAACACGTTTGGCAAGCACTCGATCGAGGCTTTGGTAGGTCATGAGAACTACAGCTATAAGTACCAGTATAATTATGGTATGAAAACATCCGAGATCGTATCGGGTATTTATGAGTTCGATAATTTCGTAAACATTAGTTCAATGAGCTCATTCACTCGCGACTATAAGAAAGAGGGTTACTTTGCTCGTTTTAACTACGATTATGATGATCGTTACTATGTATCGGCTTCTTACCGTCGGGACGGTTCGACTCGTTTC
>USAD01000245.1 GCA_900552415.1 uncultured Parabacteroides sp. | reverse complement strand
GTCGTACACGTACCAGTTGTTGTGCCCGGTGCCCACGGCGCGCATGCGGCGGTCGGAGAACGCGGAGGTGTTGTCAAACTGCCCCGGGACGGCGCCGTACAGCGGGTCGCCCCCGGCGGTGTAGACGGACAGGTGTTGGTGATGCACGATATGCTGGGTATCAACCAAGGTTTCTCTCCTCGTTTCCTGCGTCGTTACGCAAATTTGGGCGAGGAGATTACTCGGGCGGTACAAGCTTATATTGAGGATGTGAAATCATGTGATTTCCCGAACGAGAAGGAGCAATATTAAGCCTTTTCTGAAAGAACGGGAATAGTAAAATAAGAAGAGCGAGCAGGTGTTGGTACCTGTTCGCTTTTTTTTGTTCCGGAAATCAGATTTCCGGCCTCTCCGCATGTTCGGAATGCCCAGAAATCAGATTTCCGGTCTCTCCGCGTGTTCGGAATGCCCAGAAATCAGATTTCCGGCCTCTCCGTGCGTTCGGAATGCCCAGAAATCAGATTTCCGGTCTCTCCGTGCGTTCGGAATGCCCAGAAATCAGATTTCCGGTCTCTCCGTGTGTTTGGAATGCCCAGAAATCAGATTTCCGGTCTCTCCGTGCGTTTGGAATGCCCGGAAATCAGATTTACGGATTTGCCGAACGACGAGCTTACCAGTTGGGGCATCTCCACAAAATATTCCGTATCGAACTTCGCCGGATTGAGGCTGTAGTCAAAAAAGAGTCGGATGCCCAGTTGAGGCTTGAGTACATAAGAGATAGAGACGCCTGTCGTGAGATTGGCGTTAAACTCGTCGCTGACTTGGGTGATTTTGATCTCCTGGGCCTTTTCGGTTTCTTTTTGGTAAAGCGCGAAAAGCGTGTTGTCACCGATGTAGTTGACACCCAGCAAGAGCTTGCCGCCAACAAGGAAATGATCGGTCACGGGGTAAGAAAGATAGGTGCCGACGCTTGTGGTGATGTAGTTGAGCGGGTTTGATTCCAGTTGTTGAACCTCGGGCCAGGGAAGCGCTTCTGTCAGGGTGATCGGCATGCTTGTCGCCGCGATCCGGCCTCCGAAACCGACATATCGGTTCATGAACCAGGCACCCTCGAAACCCGCCGTTGTGCCGGTCGTAGCTTTTAAATTAATATGCGGACTGAGCTGGTAATGGGCGGGCATCAAGCTGAATCCTGCATAGAGGCCGAAGAAAGAGGGGTTTCTGTCATAGTCGAAATCCGAGAAATCGAGATTCTTTGAGGTGATACCTTTATCTTTGAAGATGAGATCGGCCAGGAAATAGCCCACTTCGGTAGATAGAATGCCAATGCCCGCTCCGGCCAATACATCCGACATCCAGTGCCGGTTGTTGAGCATCCGCGAGACGGCGGTGGCCGTGGCGACCGCATAACCGCCGACGCTGTACCAAGGGCTGCGGGTCAGTCCATATTCCTTGTGCAATATGGTGGCTCCCATGAAGGCTACGGCGGTATGACCGGAAGGAAAGGAGTTGCGCGAGGAACCATCGGGACGTGGAACCTTGGCGGTGTATTTGATACCGTTTACAGCCGCCGCGAGCAGTGTGGCCGAGAAGGCGTCCGAGACAAGCATGCGTCCCCAAGAACTTCGTCCTTCCACGCCAGCCGCTTTCAATCCGAAAGTGGCCACAAACGGAACATATTGCAGGTAGTCGTCATAATGGTTGCGAAAGGTCGAGATATAGGCGTTACGCAGGCTGCGGAAATGGTCGTCATTACTTTTCACGATCAATCCACTGACGATGAGTGGTACGCCGATATAGGTCATTTGGAACGCTTTGCTCTGGATGATCTGGTTGGTCAGGAGTTGTGCCTTATTATGGAAATTGTTATCCAGGTAACTGGTGCTGTCTGCCGCTGGTTGTTGTGCCATTGCCTGTACGGCGATAAGGGATGACAAGATAACCGTCTTGCAGCTAGTGATCATTTTTTTCATTATGATTGTCCTGTTTGTCCGCGAAGATAAGCCGATTCGCCTTATACGGCAAGTAAATCAGGACACGAATTAAGTCGGATTGTCAAAACAGGACATTTATTGAGCCGCCAAAGGTCATGGAATGAAGAAGTTGTCGTTTGCCCGTGATCTCGTTGGCTGATGTGGAGAGATCGGTCGTGTTACCCTTGAAGGGATTGAGGTTGTAGTCGAAGAAGAGCCGGATGCCAAGCATGGGCTTGGGCGCGCACAAGAAAGAGATACCTGTGATCAGGTTGGGATCGAGTTCGCTTGCGATGCGTCCGATCGCCTTTGTCTCTTGGTCGTTAGCCTCTTCGCTGATCGTATTCTCCAGGAAATAGCTACCACCCAGCAGGAGTTTGCCGCCAATCAGGAGACGGTTGACGATGGGGTAGGAAAAATAGGCGCCGGCACTTCCTGAAATGAAGCTGAGCGGTTGTAGTTGGATCACCTGTTGTTGGTCGAGAGGATAGAGCGGCAGGCTGGTGGCGGAGAGGCGACCGCCGAATCCGACCGTCCGGTTCATGAACCAGGCGCCTTCGAAACCGGCTGAGCTGCCTAATGTCGTTTGGAGGCGGATGCCCGAGGGCAAAGTGATTCTGGTTGGCATCTTGTTAAGCCCTAGATGGAGGCTGAAGAAGGAGGGCGGTCGCTGGTAGTCGTAAGCGCTCATGTCGAACAGTTCGTGCGTGATGCCTTTTTCTTTGAAGATGAGGTCTGCCAGGAAATAACCCAGTTCGGTCGAGAGGATACCGATACCCGCTCCGGCCAGGACATCAGAGAGCCAATGCCGATTATTCAGTATGCGCGACAAGCCGATGCCTGTCGCCCAGGTATATCCCGCCACGCTGTACCAAGGGCTGCGGGTTAATCCATATTCCTTATGAAGCATGGTCGCGCTCATGAAGGCGACTGCCGTGTGCCCGGAAGGGAATGAGTTTTGCTTGGATCCGTCAGGGCGTGTAACTTTTGTGGTATATTTCAGGGTGTTGACAGCTGTGGCGACCAAAGCGGCCGAGAAGGCGTCGGAGACGAGCATGCGTCCCCAGGAGCTGCGTCCCTCTACTCCAGCCACTTTCAGTCCTAACATGGCCGCGGCGGGCACGAGAGTCAGGTAATCATCGTATGGATAACGCAAGTCGGGAGCGTAAGCGTTGCGCAACTCGAGGAAATGGTTGTCCTGGTGTTTGATGATGAGTCCGCCCGCGATGAGAGGCACACCGATGTAGGTCATCTGGAACGCCTTGCTTTGGATGATCTTGTCGGTCAGGCGTTGAGTCTTGTTATAGAAATTGTTATCCAGGTATGAGGCGCTGTCCTTCACGGAGTCTTGCGCCATTGTCTGGGCGACGGCGAGAAACGACAAGAGGGTCATCTTGCAGGCGGTAATCAATATTTTCATCCGATATGACATTTGGCTGCGAAGATACGCCGATTCGGGAGATGGAACAAGTTCGGGGAACTTAAAATGGATAGTAAATTTTATATCAAACACTGTCTGGAAAAATGTTAGAAAAAAAGAGGATTTGGTGTCTATATTTCTTGATTTGGATGATTTAGATAACGTGTTATTTTGGGAAAAAGGACAAATCGAGGTGAAATCAGGCCCTCGAAACGGCAAGAACGTCCATTTTGTTCGAACAAAATTATTTTTTCTTCGGAAGAAATGGCGGTTTTGTCCGAAGAAAATGCACTTTTCCTCCGAAAGAAAAAGCGCATAAGTACGTTGCCGATGGCCAATAAGTAGGGAAACATTGGTTGATGCCACCTATTGTGTCGCCTTCCGCAAGCGTATGTGATGAAAAATGGGGGATATTGGGGGACTATTTTGTCTTTTTGGCGCAATTTCCGAGTAGTTTACTTGTGTGATTTTAATCTGACATATAGTTGCTTGATTTATTCGTTTTGATTTAAAAAAGATGTTGTATTATTTTTATTCGTGTCATATATTGGCTTTATTTTTAAATAGTATGTTGATTTGATAAAGCTTATCTTCTCTAGAATCGCGTATTTGAAGACATCTCGTATCCCGCCCCGAAATATTGTGAGGAAATTAGGGCTATTTTGACAAAATG
>USAD01000244.1 GCA_900552415.1 uncultured Parabacteroides sp. | reverse complement strand
AAGTACGGGTCTCGGTCTGATAAAGATCCGTCGGCAGGCAAGCTCCCACACCGATACGGCCCAATGAGTCGGGCACCAACGAAGCCGAACGCAACTCGCCGTCGCGATAATAACCGAGCGTAATCTCCTTCGACTTGTTCTCGGCCAACATCGCCGCCGCCTCATAATAGGTCACGACCGGTACATCATTGATCGATACGATGCTATCGCCCGGCTGCATTCCCGCCTGGGCCGCCGGCATATCGTCGGCCGACAAGTTCTTCACCACCATCGGGAAGCGATAGGCCGCGAAACCCTGCTTGTCGCGCAACACACGCTGCATCATATCATCGGGAATCGGAATAACCGTCTCCACGCCATCACGCAAAACAGTCACGTTATGAGCCTCGACCACCTTCCTCAGGCAATCCTCGTTATAACGCTCCAGCTCCTCATCATCGGCACGCAACAGGATATCACCATCCCGAAAGCCCACATTGATAAAGGTCTCGCTGAAATCCATACCCTGCTTGACATTCTTCAACGGCAGGTAAGTATCGCCCCAGGCGAACAACACCATCGAATAGATGAACAACGCGAGAATGAAATTGAACAGCACACCGCCAACCATGATCATCAACCGTTGGCCCGCGGGCTTAGAGCGGAACTCGTAGGGTTGCGCCGGTTGCGCCATCTGCTCCTTATCCATGCTCTCGTCGATCATGCCGGAGATCTTACAATAGCCACCAAGCGGCAACCAACCGATACCGTATTCCGTATCGCTATTCTTCGGCTTAAACTTGAACAAAGAGAACCAGGGGTCAAAGAAGAGGTAGAACTTCTCCACTCTCACCTTAAACAGCCGGGCAAAAATAAAATGCCCGAACTCATGCACCAACACCAATAAGGACAAGCTCAAAATAAGCTGAAGGGCCTTAATCAAAATAGTCTCCATCTGTTTTTACTGAATCTTTCTTCTATATTATATAATCTATCTTTTCTATTTTCAACCAATCTATTTCCCGATCAACCCGGCGGCGACACGACGCGCCTCGGCATCCGTCCGTACGTAATCCTCGTAGGTCGGTTTCTCCAGAAAGGCGACACGCCCCATCGTCTCCTCGATCACGTCGCTCATCCGCAAGAAACCGATCTCATCCCGCAGGAAAGCGGCGACGACCACCTCATTGGCCGCATTCAGGACACACGGCGCATTACCACCCCGACGGGCCGCCTCGAAAGCGAAAGCGAGGTTGCGAAAACGCTTCATATCCGGCTCCTCGAACGTCAAGGTATTGTACTGGTTGAAATCCAACCGGGGCACCATGCTCTTCAACCGTTTCGGGAAAGAGAAAGCGTAAGCGATCGGCAACTTCATGTCGGGAATACCCAGCTGAGCGATCACCGCGCCATCCTCGAACTGTACCATCGAATGAATGACCGACTGCGGATGCACGACGATCTGGATCTGGTCCGGTGTCATCCCGAACAGCCATTTCGCCTCGATCATCTCGAAGCCCTTATTCATCATTGAAGCGGAATCGATCGTGATCTTGGCACCCATCGTCCAGTTCGGATGCTTCAGCGCCTGCGCTTTCGTCACATGCGCCAGCTCTTCGAGCGATTTGCTCCGGAAAGGACCACCCGAGGCGGTGAGCAATATCTTCTCGACCGGGTTATCGCCTGCGCCTGTTAAACACTGGAAAATGGCGGAATGTTCAGAATCGACAGGCAGGATAGGCACCCGATACTCCTCGGCCAGGCCCATGATCAACTCGCCGGCGACCACCAGGGTCTCCTTATTGGCCAAGGCGATCGCCTTGCCTTTCTTGATCGCCTCGATCGTCGGCCGCAAGCCGGCATAACCGACCATCGCGGTCAGGACCATATCGATCGACTCCATCTGGACCACCTGGGCGATAGCCTCCGAGCCGGCCCAGACCTTTATAGGCAGGTCCTCGAGCGCCTCTTTCAGCTCCGGATACTTGGTCTCGTTCGCGATCACGACCACCTCCGGCATATATTTTCGTGCCTGCTCGATCAGCAGGTCCACCTGATTGTTGGCGGTCAGGGCATAGACCTCGAACAGGTCCGGATGCTCATCTACCACCTCCAGAGCTTGGGTTCCGATAGAGCCTGTCGAACCCAATATGGCTAAATGTCTTTTCATCGTATTCAAAATGCTATATAATCTTCCGGGTTAACCGGCACACCTTTATACCATAACTCAAAATGCAAGTGAGGCCCGGTCGTCTCCTCGCCCGTGTTGCCCACGGTGGCGATCACCTCGCCGGCAATCACCTGGTCGCCCACACGCCTCAACAGGGTCTCATTATGCTTATAGACCGAGATAAATCCATTCTTGTGTTGTAACTGGATCACATAACCATGCTCCACGTCGTATCCCGTATAGACCACGGTGCCTTCCATCACGGCCAAGACACCCTCACGGGGAGCCGCGACCAGATCGACACCGAAATGGCGCTTATCCTCCTGGAACGAGGAAGAGACTACGCCCCTATTGACCGGCTTATAGAAATAGACACCCTCGACAACCACCTTGTCGGGATTATTCAAGACCGTCAGGTTATACTTCTCCTCATCCTCAAACTTCTGGACAAAAGCCTGCTCCTCCTCACTACGGGGAATCTCATAATCGGAATTATTGCGGGCCAGCGAGTCGATCTCGCGGATCGAATCGACCGACATCGTCCCGGAAAGGATACCCGAGACATTTCGCAGGTACAAGGAATGGATCTCCAGCATACGTTCCAGCGAATCGGCCCGCAGCGCGTTCTGCATGATCTCCTTACGCACCTCGACATCCAAATAGCCCGGCAAATAGTTACGGATCGGGGTCATGATGATAATCACCGAGGTGATCACCACCAGCAGGAACGCGAAAAGCCCCAAAAGGGCGAACGCGGACAACTGAGACAAGCGGAAGGTCCAGACCTCCTCGAGTGTTCCCTCGTTGATGACCGACAACTTATACTTGAAGCGGATCCTCCGCCAAAATGATTTCTTGTTCCGATTCTTACCCTTCTCTCTCATCCTCTACCATCCTTTCATCCATTCAGGTCGAGCAGACCTTCCGGTACCGATACCAGCAGGCTTTTCTCCTCCGGATTGATCTCCAGGATCAACTCCTCGGCCGCCGGGAAAATCAGCTCCTGTCCATCCTTCTCTATATGAAACAGCACGTTGACCGTGCTCTCGTCAACAGCCACGATCGTGCCCAGCTCTCCATTCTCCTCATCGATCACCCGATAGCCCACGAAATCGTCCCAAGCCATCTCACCCGCTAGGTCGTCTCTCGAGACGGCATCGAGCGGCAGATAGGCCTCCTTGTTAACAAAGGGACGGACCGCCTCATCAGTGTCCAGGCCATCAAACTTGAGCAAGACAACCGAATCGCTCTTATAGCGAAAACTCTCCACAAAGAAAGGCACCAGGATACCATCCATATCGCAAACGACATAAGGATCTTCCATCTCCTCTAGCGCGTCAAAGTCGCCCCGGGTGGTCAAGGCAATCTCGCCTTTCACCCCATGCGGTTTGGCGAACTGCCCAACCTTGAATACCTCTTCCTTCCGAATCATCTCTTCTCCTTTCGATTATTATATTCAAATCCTCGTAATTCGAGCGCCCAGACGGTTCAAACGCTGGTCGATATTCTGATAGCCACGATCGATCTGGTCGATATTCTGGATCACGCTCGTTCCCTCGGCGCTCATCGCCGCGATCAGCAACGCGATACCCGCCCGGATATCCGGCGAGACCATCGTCGATCCCCGCAACTTGAAACGGTTACCCAAACCGATCACCGTCGCCCGGTGCGGGTCGCAAAGGATAATCTGCGCACCCATATCGATCAACTTGTCCACGAAGAACAGGCGGCTCTCAAACATCTTCTGGTGAATCAGGACGCTACCGACCGCCTGTGTCGCGACGACCAGGAAGACGCTCAAAAGGTCGGGTGTCAGGCCCGGCCAGGGCGCGTCGGCGATCGTCATGATCGAGCCGTCGATAAAGGTCTCAATCTGATAGGAGTCGTGCCGCGGGATAAAGATATCATC
>USAD01000243.1 GCA_900552415.1 uncultured Parabacteroides sp. | reverse complement strand
GTCTCCATGTTTTTCTCACTCCGGAAATACGGCTTGAGACTATCCAAGGAGAGCGTCACGAAAATCCTTCGCCGCACGGTTGTCATCTTCCTGGTCGGCTTCGGTCTCAACCTGTTTGGCCATATCCTGAACCACGGCTTCGCGGAATGGGAAAAGGTCCGTATCCTGGGCGTCATGCAACGACTGGCATTGGCCTATGGTATCGGCTCACTGATCGGACTGGCGATCAAGCCAAAGTACCTGTTGCATACGGCCGCCTTGATCCTCATCGGCTATTGGGCCTTACTCGGCTTGACAGACAGCATGGAGATGACGGAACAGAGCCTGATCGCGACTATTGACCGCACCCTGTTCGGTGAGACACACATGTATCACGACACGACAGCGGAAGGCATCCGTATCGCCTTTGATCCGGAAGGCTTGCTGAGCTGTATCGGCAGTGTCGCACATGTCCTGCTTGGCTTCTATGCCGGTAAAATCATCCTAGAGGGCAAAAACAACAAGGAACAGATCCTCCAGCGGCTTTTTATCTTCGGTACGATCCTCCTGTTCAGCGGGCTTCTCCTACAATATGGCTGCCCGATCAACAAGAAAATCTGGAGCAGCACCTTTGTCTTGACTACCTGTGGTTTCGGTTCGTTGCTGCTGGCTTTGCTAATCTGGATCATCGACATAAAAGGGCGTAAGAACTGGACACTCTTCTTCGAGTCGTTTGGTATCAATCCGCTCTATCTCTATGTACAAGCGGATCTGTTGGGTGTCCTGTTCGGGGCGATCGGACTCTCCTCTTTCTTATTTAACGGCGTTTTCCAACCTCTATTCGGGGCTTATGGCGGCTCGTTGGCCTGGGCGATCTTCTACGTTATCGCCAACTGGATACCGGGTTATTTCCTCTATCGGAAACGGATTTATATCAAGATTTAATAACCATCAATAAACACACTTCCATGAAAAGAATCCTTTTATTCCTCTGTTGCCTGGGATGGGCATTCACCTCCCATGCGCAAAAACAATTGAGTTTCGCCTCTCCGGATGGCCGTTTGACCACCACGATCCAGATCGGCGAGAAATTGACCTACGATATTCGTTTGGATGGCCAACAAGTACTGGCCCCCTCACCTATCTCCATGACCTTGAGTGATGGCGAAGTATGGGGCGACAACGCCAAACTCTCGAAAACACAAAAGAAAAGTGTCAACGAGACCATTCCTTCCCCTCTCTATAAACGAAGTGAGGTTGTAGACCATTATAACCAGTTGACCCTCACCTTCCGGAAACAATGGAGCATTGAGTTCAGGGCTTACAATGATGGCATCGCCTACCGTTTCGTCAGTCAACGGAAACAACCGTTCACCATCCAAAACGACGAGGTCGCTTATCAATTCGATCACGACCCAATGACTCGGATCGCCTATTCCAATCGGGGCAACGACGGCGATTTTGAGTCGCAGTTCATGAACTCATTCGAGAACATCTATGAGGTAAAACGCCTCTCCGAACAGAACAAGGGCCGATTGATGCTCCTGCCGCTCGTCGCTACGACCGATCAGGGTATCCATCTCTGCTTCACCGAGGTCAATCTCGATAATTATCCCGGACTCTATCTCACCAATCAAACAGGTGGCAATCGGTTAACCGGCATTCAGGCCGCTTATCCGAAACGGACCGAACAGGGTGGCCACAACAACCTGCAATTCCTGGTTAAGGAACGTGAGGCATACATCGCCAAAGTAGACGGCCCACGTGCTTTCCCTTGGCGTGTAGCGATCGTCGCGGAAAACGACATCAAGTTGGCTGATACCGATATCACCTATCGTCTAGCGGAACCCTCCAAACTCGACGATATCGCCTGGATTAAACCGGGTAAAGTCGCTTGGGAATGGTGGAACGACTGGAATCTTGAGGGCGTAGATTTCAAGACCGGTGTCAACGACGCGACCTATCGGTATTATATTGATTTCGCCGCACAAAATGGTATCGAATACGTGATCCTCGATGAGGGTTGGGCAGTAAACCTGAAAGCGGACCTCACGCAAGTCGTTCCCGAGATCAACCTGAAGGAACTGGTGGATTACGCCAATAATAAAGGTGTCGGCATCATCCTTTGGGCCGGTTATCACGCTTTCAACCGTGACATGGAAAATCTCTGTAAACATTACTCGGAAATGGGCGTGAAGGGCTTCAAGGTCGATTTCATGGACCGTGACGACCAAGAGATGGTCGCTTTCAACAATCGGGCAGCGGAAACTTGCGCACGCTATAAGCTCCTGCTCGACCTTCACGGTATGTATAAACCGGCCGGCTTGAACCGAACCTATCCCAATGTGCTCAATTTCGAGGGTGTTCACGGCCTGGAGCAAATGAAATGGTCGCCCAATACGGTTGACCAAATGGCTTACGACGTTTCCATTCCTTTCATCCGGCAAGTAGCCGGCCCGATGGACTATACGCAAGGCGCCATGCGCAATGCCTCACGGTCAAACTATTATCCCTGCAACAGCGAGCCTATGAGTCAAGGCACCCGTTGCCATCAATTGGCGCTCTATATCGCCCTCGAATCGCCACTAAATATGCTTTGCGACGCGCCCACCAACTACCTGCGTGAACGAGAGTCATTGGATTACATCGCCAAAATCCCGACCGTATGGGATGAGACAATCATTCTTGATGGCCAAATCGGGGAATACATCGTCGTTGCGAGAAGAAGCGGTGATACCTGGTATGTCGGCGGACTCACCAACTGGACGCCCCGTGACTTGACCATCGATCTCTCAGCCCTGAAAGTTCAAGGCAAACAGGCGACTCTCTTCAAGGATGGTGTCAATGCGGATCGAAAGGCACAAGATTATAAACTGGAGAAACAGACAATCGGTAACCAGAAATTAACCCTTCATCTCGCCCCTGGCGGCGGATTCGCTATGCGGATTGAATAGATTAAGAGTTTACCGAAATAGATAAAAACCCACTGATGACATTTGAAAACGGTGTCATCAGTGGGCTTTTAATTAGAACCTATTTAAACCGCATAAACATCAATACCGGATTATCTTCTTCATCCATTCCACGGACAATCTCGGCTAATTCAGGCGATTGGATCCGACCCTCGTCGCGAGCCGCCACCAATTCCTCGGCGGATAATGAGAGGAAACCCCAAGAAGCGTTTACCGAACGATCTATTACCTCTGGGTCAAGATGAATCTCATAATCCTCAATTTCATCATTAACTAAATGAACTCGACAGATCTTAAGGCTTCCCTTTTCTATCATATAATATGCCTGTTCAAAACCCTCCTGGCTTTCGGCATCAAACTTCCGTTCTACGGTCGACAGGAAATAACCCAAATTGGTCTCAACCCAAGCATTCACAAAATGTGGATAGGTCTGATCCTGAACAGAAGGACGACGCACCAGATAAGGTCGCAATACTTTTTCAGCCGACAAAAGATAAAAGGTATCCGCGGATATATTATTAATCAAGAGCCCATCATGCGAACGAACAACATTATAATAAGAAGGCATATAAACATATCTCATGTTATTCCTCAAATCAACCTGAACATAAGGACTGATCGCCTGTTCAGCTACCACACCAATCGAATCAACCACTTTTCCGCTTGCCTTATCGATCATCAAATAGGCGGAAGTGAGGGAATGTAAGTTATTGATCAATAGCCTGTCTGATGAATAGTCTTTCACGTCCGACACAAAAACAAACGGATCCAAGGTCTGCTCCCGCAAGAATTCGCCCGACATCGTATAATAAAGGATCTTATTGTTGTATGCCACAACCAAGCAATCCGATGCCGCATCGTAAATAACCTTACCGATATAGGCGTACTCACCGGGGCCTGATCCTCTATGATTGAACTTCCTTACGAAACGACCTTGCCTGTCGAAGAAAAGCAGATCGCTTTCCCTGTTCGAATAGATAATAAACTGATCCGTCACCAACCTCGGACGCCCACCGACGACCTCAACATTATCCAAAGGAACATATGTCACATCACAAACCTCACTCAAAAGGATCTCCCGTTCCGGATAAGAAGCCTCCGTATCAAACACCACAAGTTCATC
>USAD01000242.1 GCA_900552415.1 uncultured Parabacteroides sp. | reverse complement strand
GGATGAAATGAAGGATCTCGTTCAGGTCAAGGATATTCAGGTTGAAGCCAAGATCGACCAGGCTTGGTTGGCCCGCCTCACGGCGTTTGATGCTGCCGCTCGCCTTGAATGGCAGGTCGTTGACACGCAGCTCGGCATCCTTGAGCGTGATCTCTCGCATCATGTAAGTCCAGCTCAGCTCACTCTTGAAGTCCATTCGCAGATGGTTGGAAAGCGTATAGGCCGGACTGTCGAACAGGATGGACGATGAACCGGTCTCGAGCCGTACGCCGTTCTCGCTGTCCTGGTTGGCGAACGAGCCCTTGAGGTTCAGGTAGAAGCCGTTTACTTCCGTATAAAGATCCTGTTGTCGGTCGTCGTAGACCAACCGGCCCGATTTGATACGTACCTTTTTCAGGTCGATCGGAGGCAATGGTTGTTGTTGGGTCGTGTCCTGTGCGGTGGTGTCTGTCGACTGGACGATATCCCAGTTTGCCTTCCCGTCGGGAGCGATATAGCCATAGAAACGGGGCGTGTCGATGAAGAAGAGCTCGACAGCGATCCGTTTGCTATTGAATATATAGGTCGGATTGATGGCGACGATGGTTCGCTTGAAGGAGACCAGCGTATCGCACGGCAGGCTATCGGTCTCGTTGATGATCTGTCCGTTGATCAGTTTGACTCCGAAATAGGGATAGGTCTCGAAATAGGTCAGTTCCACCTCGTCGCATTCCAGGCGAGCGTCGTTCAGGTAGGCGTTGGCCTCCTGTGTGACGAGCGGCGTCAGTTTCTCAGGTGCCAGGACGGCCCAGCGCAGTACGCCGAACGCGATGATCGGGAGCAGGAAGACGATGCCCAAAAGAACCAGGACAATCGTCAGGATGATCTTTTTAGTTCTTGTCATCATGATAAACTCATATTTCTAAATTGGGAACAAACTTACAAAAAATAGGTTTTGGTTGTCATTCCCCTTTCATGGCCTTAAGAGGTAAAAATACCCAATATGGGGGATATTTTATTAAAATTTTAATCGACGAGTCCTGCTTTCGGTCGGATCAAATTACCGAAAAAAGGCGATTTCCCGGTATTTGGCCTTGCCGTACCTTTGCTATCGGTTTTCAAAGGGTTATTGAGTAAACTATTAATTAATAATATAAAAGATCGAACGAGTAAGATGAGATTGAGTAAGGTTGTTTATCTCTTGATTGGTTTGGTGTGCGCTTTGCCGCTGATGGCGAATGGACGTGGTGGAATAACAGGACGAGTCTTGACGGAGGAGCGGAAGGTTGTTGATCTGGCGACCGTCTATCTGAAAGGAACGACAATCGGTGCCGTTACCGACGAGAAAGGCCATTTTTCCCTGGATGCGCCGGCGGGTGAATATCTGTTGGTCGCCTCGGCCATTGGGTATCAAACCGTCGAGCGAAAGATCAACCTGAAGGCGGGCGAGCGATTGGATGAGACGATCGTGATGCCCTCGGCTGTCGAGGAGCTGGAGGAGGTCGTGGTGGTCTCGAACGGGGTGAGCCGGGTGAAACGGTCGGCCTTCAACGCCGTGGCGCTCGACACCCGCGCGCTCCAGAACACGACCCGCAGCCTGAGCGAGGCCCTGTCGAAGGCGCCGGGCCTGAAGGTGCGCGAGTCGGGTGGCGTCGGTTCGGATATGCAGCTCTCATTGGATGGCTTCAGTGGCAAGCATGTCAAGATTTTCATCGATGGCGTGCCGCAGGAGGGCGTCGGCAGTTCGTTCGGGCTGAATAATATCCCGGTCAATTTCGCGGAGCGGATCGAGGTCTACAAGGGAGTTGTTCCGGTTGGTTTCGGGACGGACGCCATCGGTGGCGTGATCAACATCGTCACCAAGAAGGGCAGTCGCTCGCGCGATAAGAACCGTTGGTTCCTCGACGCCTCCTACTCTTATGGATCGTTCAACACGCATAAGTCGTATGTTAATTTCGGGCAGACGCTCAAGAATGGCTTTACCTACGAGATCAACGCGTTCCAGAACTATTCGGACAACGATTACTGGGTGGACGCCCCGGTGAAGGATTTCGAGACCGGCAGTTTCAACCGCAAGCAAACCCAACGAGTGAAGCGTTTCCACGATACTTATCACAATGAGGCGATCGTCGGAAAGGTCGGCGTGGTCGACAAGGCCTGGGCAGACCGTCTGTTGTTTGGCTTCACCTATTCCAATATGTATCAGGACGTGCAGACGGGCGTACGGCAATATACCGTCTTTGGCGAAAAGCATCGTAAAGGGCATTCGCTTATGCCTTCGGTGGAATATCGCAAGCGTGATCTGTTGACGCGGGGATTGGACGTGATCTTCACCGCAAATTATAACCGCAATGCGACCTACAACGTGGATACCGCCCGCTATGAGTACAACTGGCTGGGCGAGCGGCGCGAGCTGAACACGCCGGGCGAGCAGTCGCGCCAATACAGCCGCGCCGACAATAACAACTGGAACGGCACGCTGACGCTGAATTACCGGATCGACGACCGGCAGACGGTCACCTTCAACCACGTGATGAACCTCTTCAGCCGCGACAACACCTCGCTCCTGGCCGAAGAGGAGCAGGAGGAGGCCATCGGCAAGCGTACGCGCAAGAACATCTCCGGCCTCTCGTATCGCCTGATGCCTTCCGATAAATGGAACTTGAATGTTTTTGGAAAATATTACCGGCAATACGTTTCCGGTCCGGTAGCGACCGACGACAATGCCACGGAATATGTGGCGGTCGACCGGACGACTGGCTCGTGGGGCTATGGCGCCGCCGGTACCTATTACATTATGAAGGAGCTTCAGGCGAAGCTCTCGTACGAGAAGGCCTATCGGTTGCCGACAATCGAGGAGATGTTCGGTGATGAGGACCTGGAAAGCGGTTCTACGACGATCCGGCCGGAGAACAGTGACAATATCAACCTGAACTTGAGCTACAGCCGCACGTTCGGCAAGCATGCCATCTATGTGGAGGGCGGTTTCGTCTACCGTGACACGAAAGATTACATTCAACGCAACGTGCAGGATCTGAGTGGCGGTAAGGAGGGAGCGACTTATACGAACTACGGCAAGGTACGGACGGTCGGTGGCAATTTCTCTGTCCGTTATGGTTTCAGCCATTGGTTGAGCGTCGGCGGTAATTTCACCCAGATGAATGTCCGCGACAATGAGGAGTTCCAGATCGGCAGCACGGGCAACGAGGTAAAGAACCTGGCCTATGGGGAGCGTATGCCGAACGTCCCTTACCAGTTCGCCGATATGGACGTGAATCTTTATTGGCGCGATTTGGGCAAGAAAGGGAATATGTTGACCCTGACTTACGACAACCAGTACCTGCACAGCTTCTCCTATTACTCGTCGGCGATCGGCAGCAGCAGCGATTACATCGTGCCCAACCAGTTTTCACACAACCTGTCGTTGAGCTACAGCATAGGGAACGGGCGATATAATCTCTCGTTCGAGTGTCGCAACCTGACCGACGAGAAGCTTTACGATAATTTCAGTCTCCAGAAGGCGGGGCGTGCCTTCTACGGTAAGGTCCGGGTTTATTTCGGTAATTGATAACATAGTAAAAATCACTATAATAATTAGTCATATTTAATTTAATACATGAATAAGATGAGAAAGGACAAAGCATTTTACATTTGGAGTTTGGCCGCCGCCATGTGTGTCGGTGTGCCGGTATTGACTTCTTGTGGCGACGAGGATCCCGTCGAGACAATCACGCCGGATAATCCGGAAACACCAACCGGAGGGAAAGCCTCGGCCTATGTGATTGCCGCGCAGGTGACCGCCTCGGGTAACACGACGAATGTCTTGCTGACCACCAACTCGCTGGAGGAGGGAACCATCTCCGCCTCAGGTAATGGCTTGGTGAACGAGGGCGCGACCTATTGGGTCTTCCATAACGACAATTACCTTTATGCTTTGAATTATAATGACGGTAATGCCGGGGCTACCCAGTCGTTCGTCCTCAACTCTGACTCTACGGTCTCTCAACGGGATAATGAATACCAGGTGAACCGATTCACCACTTATGGTTTTTATGATAACTATATCATGACATCAGGCAGAGGCGACGGCCCGGCAGCGATGGCGGACGCGAAAGGGT
>USAD01000241.1 GCA_900552415.1 uncultured Parabacteroides sp. | reverse complement strand
AGGGCTTTTTGTATGGAATAATCAGACAATTTGTCCTGCTTGTTGTTTTCTACCGCAATATCCCGGCACTCATCCAACGTCAGTATTTGTTGGGCGTTTCCCCATAAAACACAAAATGAGAGAACACCAACCATTATCATTCTTTTCATATTCAATCACATTTTATTTTAAAGAACAAAGCATAGAATACAGGTATAATCATCAATGTTATGATCGTACCAACAAGTAATCCGCCCATAATCGCCACGGCCATCGGTCCAAACATAGCATCGGAAGCAAGCGGGATCATTCCCAGGATGGTCGTCCCGGACGCCATCATTACCGGACGAAGGCGGGACGAGGATGCAGCAAGTAATGCCTCGACCGGCTTAACTCCGGCATTCATCTGTGCCGTAATCTCATCAATAAGCACGACCCCATTTTTTATCATCATACCTATAAGTCCCAAGGCACCCACAATAGCCACAAAACTAAAAGGCTTGCCGCTCACCAATATGCCAAACACGATGCCGATATAGGCCAAAGGAAGACACAAGAAAATGATAATCGGTTTCTTAAAGTCACGGAATAGATAGACCAAAATACCAAACATCATGATTATCGCGATAGGGAAATTCATAAACAGATACTTGTTGGAATCGGCGCTTGCCTTATACTCGCCCAGCCATTTCATGGTATAGCCTTTTGGGAAATGTATCTGTTCCTGAATCTTTTTCTCTAAGGCTTGTCTGGTATTCTCAGCCGTAAACCCGGAAGCGTTATTGCATTGCACAATAATGGAACGCTGGGCATTGTAACGATAAACAACCGGATCTTTCCAAACATATCTCAAACTATCGGTAACCGAGTATAGAGGTTTCGCATAGGTAATACCCGTAATAAGATCTTTCTTATCGCCGTTGCCCATTAACAGCCCTTTCATTCCAGACTCATCGGCCAATGCGTTCAGATTGGGCACGGCATTCCATAACTGCGCGTCGTCAAGCCGTTCATATCCGGATGTCTTAAGTAAAATATCCTGGGAAATATTGCCATCGTAATAACGGCCAACCGGAATACCACCTGTAACAGACAGAAGCGACATTCCCACATCGCTCCGGGTCAATCCGGATCTCCTGCCCAATCGCTGGTCATAGTTTATGTTCATATCCAAAACCGGATCATCCCAGTTATCCGTGACCAAAGCGGCGGAAGGCTCATCACGCATGATTTCTTGTATGGAATCCCTTAAATTCTTCAGGACCTGAGGATCAGGACCCGAAATAAGCAACTCCACAGGAAACTCCATATACATGATATTGTACTTCTTCAGGCGGATAAACGCGTCCGGATAACGGCTGTTCAAATAGGCTTGCCACTCTTTCATACAGGTATCGATCGCCTTATTATCCCTAAAATCGATTATCAGTTCACCATAACGTAAACTTGGATCGGCAATGGAACGCACAAGGTTGTAACGTGCAGGTGTTCCACCCAAAGAGATGGTCACATGCGTAACCTCTTGTTTTGACCCCAAATAATCCGCAATCTCACGCAAATCCTTCTCGACCTTCTCTATGCGAGAGCCTTCCGGCAGTTTATACTCCATATAAATCTGATTATAAGTCTAGTCCGGGAAGAATGTCTGCGGCAAAAAACGGAAACAGGCCATACTGACCAGCAAGACACCGACCACACACAGCAACGTAATGAAACGATGCCGGAGAAAGACCATCAGCATGCCACGGAATTTACGGTACAACGGCGAATTGAATACCTCCTCGGATGAGCCTTGAGAATCAAGCTTCAGATAGCTGTTCGCATGAATAGGCACATGTACGAGCGCCAGTACCCAACTCAATAATAATGAGACAGCCAATACGACAAACAGGTCACGGGCATACTCACCAGCCATATCTGGAGAAAGAGAAATCGGCATGAAAGCGATAATGGCGATCAAGGTTGCCCCAAGAAGCGGACGGGCGGTAAGATTGGCGGTATGCACCAATGATTCGGGCCTTTTCATTCCCCGCTTGCTATCAACAAGAATGCCGTCCACCACGACAATCGCATTGTCCACCAACATGCCCATGGCGATGATAAACGCGCCCAAAGAAACCCGTTGAATCGTACCGTCAAAATAATAGAGTCCCACAAATGAGCCCAACACCGTAATCACAAGTCCAGTACCTATAATCACGCCACTCCGGAATCCCATCGTTATCATCAAGATCACGATCACTATGACAACCGACTCTATCAAGTTGATGATGAAATTATTGATGGCATCATCCACTCGTTCCGGCTGATAAAACACCTTATGAAACTGGAAACCAGCAGGAAGTTCCTCTCGCAATTCTTCCAAACGATCGGTGACGACCTTTCCTATTTTCAAAATATCGTATCCCGACTCCATCGCTATCGCCATACCACAAGCGATCTGGCCATCATATATAATTTTATTGCGCTGCGGACTCTCATACGATTCCCTTACTTCCGCGATGTCTCCCAAACGGAACATATCCGATTCATGACCTTGGATCATCAAGTTACGGATATCATCTAAAGAATGGAACGTATCGGAGACATTGACACGCATCCTCTCATCGCCACTATCAAAATAACCGGCATAAACCGTCTTATCCTGATCCTGAAGCGTCTGAATAATCTCGATCGGCAACAGACCTAATCGAGCCATCTTATCCTTGTCAATAACAATTTCTACCGTCGGTGTAGCCGTGCCATAAAGCTGCACATTACGTATACCTTCCAATTTAATCAATTCACGCTGTATGAATTGTGAGTAACGCGACATATCACGCTCGGAAAAACCATCGGCGGTAATGGTATAAAACATGCCGTACACCGCACTGAAATCATCCAACACCTGCGGTACCGAAGCTCCGGAGGGTAACTGGGAAGCACAATCGACAATCTTCTTTCTCAACAAATCCCATTTCTGTTCCAGCTCCTTGCTTGGAACCGTAGTTTTAAGTACGACTTTTATCAACGAGAGATCATTCATGGACTTCGATTCGATATAATCAATATCTCCCATCTGACGGATCGCCTTCTCCAATTTGTCCGATACCTCCAACTCCACCTTATGGGCATCCGCCCCAGGATACACGGTCATAACCAATGCCTGCTTCACCATCAACTCCGGGTCTTCCATCTTACTCATGGAATAAAAAGCCCAAACGCCACCCACGATCAACAAGGCTATGAAGAATTTCACCAACGCCTTATTGGTCAACGCATACTCTGAAACGCTTCTCATAACTGACCTCCTATATTTGTCTCAGACGGAGCTGGCATAACCTCAACCGTCTCTCCCTCCTTTATCACATGAATACCACTTGTCACGATCTGTTGACCAGCCTTAAGTCCAGATACGATTGCCATGTCATGATCGACACCCTGTATTTTTATGGTCCTTTTAGTTACGGAGTTTTGATTCGTCAATACCCATACCGAAGTCTCGTTGTCGATATTCATTATGGCAGACAACGGTACCCGTAAAGTATTATCATTCGTAGAAGAGAAAGCAAGACGCACTCGACAGTTTTTACCCGCCATGATCTTATCGTCATATTCTTCCGGCTGTATATGAAATTCAGCCTTATAAAGCTGCGCCGCGTTAGCCTGACGACTGACGCTACCCAACTTCAGACCGATCCGTTTGTCATCCAGTACTAATTCCATTTCCGAGAGGCGATCCATTCTCTCATAATCCTTAAAGGACAAAAACACCTCCACTTTCAAAGAGCTCTTCGAAATGAATGAGACGACAGGCATACCGGCCTGTACGATTTCTCCTCTTTGACGATACACATTTTGGACATAACCGTCAAAAGGGGCTAAAACCTCCGTATATCCGAGCGCGTCCTTAGCTGCCTGGTATTTGGAACAGATCACCCGATGCGCCATCTCCGCCTTCTCAAAATCATTCGGGGAGATGGTCTTGGAAGCATAGAGCTGTTTAACACGATCAAATTCCTTTTCCGATTGTTTATAGGAGGCCTGAGCCGCATCCAAACTAACCTGATAGTCATGATCATCCAAAGCGGCCAACAAGTCCCCTTTCCGGACCTCCATGCCCAGCTTGTCCAATACGGACGTAAGTTGCCCATTTACCTTAAACGCTATCGCCAAATCATCTTGT
>USAD01000240.1 GCA_900552415.1 uncultured Parabacteroides sp. | reverse complement strand
TAGGTCATCACCATATTATTCTTGACATTCTTGATCTTTACCTTATTCAGGATCTGGACCTCATCAGTCTTCACCCGACTCTCGTCTATCAAACGCGCGTTCGAGATCAGTCCCTTCAACTGGGCCAATTTCGCCTCCATAATGCCTTGAGCTTCTTTAGCCGCATCATACTCCGCGTTCTCAGACAAGTCGCCCTTATCGCGAGCCTCCGCAATCTGAGCTGAAATCTCCGGACGTTTTACCGTCTCCAAATAATTGATCTCGGCTAAGATCTTATCATAGCCTTCCTTAGTCATATAACTAACTGCCATACGTACCTCCTTAAAATATGAGATGATTTGTTTATTTTATTTTCTTTCTCGATTGTACATAAAAAAAGAATCCCAGCCAAAAGGTTTGACTGGAACTCCCTAACTATGTATCGCGAATTTATAAGTTCTTTTTAGAATAAAAGGCCTACCCCTATCTGTTATATAACATGTACGGCATCAACGACAGAATTCTCTAATCATAAAGCCGCACGAATAGAACCATCCAATTCCTTCAAGTCGCCGATCCTTTTCACCAGATTTCCTTTTTTATCCAATATGAAAATAGCAGGCAACTGCTTGACATTATACAATCCTGCGATTTGCGAATAGACCGACTGCGGGTCGCGCACACAAACCCAAGGTAAATTAGATGCGGCATTTTTCCAGAAATGCAAGTCGCTATCCAATGATATCTGATAAATCTCAAAACCCTTATCACGATATTTGTCATACAATTCCCTGAAATCCATATTCAAGGCTGGCGACCATTCCGACATATAAGCGGTAAAATTCACCAAGACGGTCTTTCCCTTCGCAACAGAGGAAAGATTAACTGTCTCGCCACGCAGATTTGGCAATTGAATATCCACATAGCCCACCTCATTCTTAGCGACCGTTGACACGGCAGGCGCCTGCTCACGTTGCTGTTGCGCACGAATCACCTTAATGGATTGCAGGGCTAAATTATAAAGATGCTTTGAACGCGGACTTTCCGGATAAAAATGGTCATAACTCGTAGCAACCGCACCATAGGCTTTCGAATCCTCCTTATCATAAAGATCAAAGAAAAGTAATCCATCGATCTGCTGGAAAAGAGCGAAATAAGCGGCCGTCGACATTGGAGCGGAATAGATATACTTACGAGCGATTGCCTTATAAGCCTCGGAAGCCGCCAAGACTTCACGCTGATAAGCCGTATCAGCTATCTGCTCTTTCTCATGCGCACGACGCAAACGCTGAATTGCCTGGTTCGCATCAAGTTGCGCCAACGTAATCTCCTTAATCGCCTTACAATTTTCAGATCCTTCAACTATATAAGAGGTCGCAAATGTATTTGCGTCAGCCATAAACTTAATGGTCTCCGTCGAATCAACCGCAAAATTGATCAGTTGGTCATTCAATCTCAACCGATAAAAATCCGGATATGCCGGACGTTTTACCTCAAACTCAAATTTGCCCACGGGCGTCAACTTCACGGAATCCAGCACCTCGAAAGACGAAACGCCGACATTCTCAAGATACATGACCTGCTCATTAGCTCCCGTAACCACACCCTCAACCGTAAACTTATCCTTCTGTCCGCAAGAGAAGAACAAGACAGCCATCAAGGCTTGGCAAACCGCGAATAATGTAGTACGCATTTGTTTCATCCTGTTATTTCCTGAATAATGTGTTTAAAGGTTGCAAATATACATTATTTCACAATTATTCCGCCAAGAAATTTTCATTCTGACGCTTTTTTTTCAAAAAAAGAGGTCTGTACCAGTTATTTCTTTTCTTTTCATACATTTAGCCCACAAACTTTCACTACATTTGCACGAGTTTTACAGATTGAAAAAATATACATAAATGATGCTTAATCCGATTAACAAGACGATCGAGTTGGGTGATGGAAGAACCATTACCATCGAGACTGGGAAATTGGCTAAACAAGCCGACGGCGCCGTCACCGTTCGTATGAACAATACGATATTGCTGGCGACCGTCTGCGCCGCGAAAGACGCGAACCCAGGTGTTGATTTCATGCCGTTGCAAGTAGAATACAAGGAAAAATATTCCGCCTGTGGCCGCTTCCCTGGAGGTTTCACAAAGAGAGAGGGAAAGGCTTCCGACTATGAGATCTTGACAGCACGATTGGTTGACCGTGCACTCCGTCCGCTTTTCCCGGACAATTATCATGCGGAAGTTTACGTAAATATCATTTTGTTCTCCGCTGACGGCGAGGATATGCCTGACGCTTTAGCCGGTTTGGCTGCTTCTGCGGCTTTGGCCGTTTCTGACATTCCTTTCAACGGTCCGATCTCGGAAGTTCGTGTCGCTCGCGTCGATGGCAAATTTGTCATCAACCCGACGTTCGCTGAATTGGAGAAAGCGGATATCGATATCATGGTAGGCGCAACCCTCGACAATATCATGATGGTCGAGGGTGAGATGAACGAAGTACAGGAGTCTGAGATGCTCGACGCTATCAAGTTCGCTCACGAGGCAATCAAAGCACAATGCCAGGCACAGATCGAGTTGTCAGAGGCTTGTGGTAAGACCGTTAAACGTGAGTACTGCCATGAGGTGAATGACGACGAGTTGCGTAAGGACGTTCACGACAAATGCTACGACAAGGCTTATGCGATCGCCATATCAGGGACCGGCAAGCAAGAACGTACAGAAGCATTCGAGAAGATCGTTGAGGACTATAAGGCTCAGTTCACCGAAGAAGAGCTGACAGACGAGAAGGTTGAGATGATCGCACGCTACTATCATGACGTAGAGAAAGAAGCGATGCGTCGAGCCATCCTGGATGAGGGCAAACGTCTTGACGGTCGTAAGACAACCGAAATCCGCCCGATCTGGATAGAGACAGACTGCCTGCCCGGTCCTCACGGATCTGCTATCTTTACACGTGGTGAGACACAATCATTGTCGACCGCTACATTAGGCACAAAGGCAGACGAGAAAATCATTGACGACGTACTGAACCATGGCAAGGAACGTTTCCTCCTTCATTATAATTTTCCCCCGTTCTCAACAGGAGAGGCAAAAGCCTCTCGTGGTGTAGGACGCCGTGAGATTGGTCACGGACACTTGGCTTGGCGTGCGCTGAAACGTATGATCCCCGATAATTATCCCTATGTCGTACGTGTTATCTCCGATATCTTGGAATCAAACGGTTCCTCATCAATGGCTACGGTTTGCGCCGGCACATTAGCTTTGAGAGACGCAGGTATTCCTATGAAAAAACCGGTATCAGGTATCGCAATGGGCTTGATCTCCGAGAACCACGGAACCAACTATGCGATCCTGTCCGATATCCTTGGTGATGAGGATCACTTGGGCGATATGGACTTCAAGGTTACCGGAACAAAAGATGGCATCACGGCAACACAGATGGATATCAAGGTCGACGGTTTGTCGTATGAGATCCTGGAAAGAGCGTTGGCACAAGCCCGCGAAGGCCGTATGTATATCTTAGGTAAGATCCTGGAGGCACAACCGGAGGCCCGTCCATCACTGAAGCCACACGCTCCGCGCATCGAGTCCATGACGATCAGCAAGGAGTTCATCGGTGCTGTCATTGGCCCGGGCGGAAAGATCATTCAGGGTATCCAAGAGAAAACTGGCGCTGTTATCACGATCGAGGAAGTCGATGGTGTTGGACAGATCGAGATCTCTGGCCCGAACGAGGAGACGATCACACAGGCTATCAAAGCGATCAAGGCTATTGTTGCCGTGCCTGAGATCGGCGAGGTTTACGAAGGAAAGATCTCCTCAATCATGCCTTACGGTGCGTTCGTTGAGTTCATGCCGGGTAAGGATGGCCTGCTCCACATCTCAGAGATCGACTGGAAACGTTTGGATACAGTTGAACAAGCTGGTCTGAAAGAGGGTGATCCTATCACTGTTAAGTTGGTTGATATTGATCCGAAGACAGGCAAGTTCAAGTTATCACGCCGTGCGTTACTTCCGAAACCGGAAGGCTTTGAGGAGCGTCCCGCACGCCCGAACCGTGGACCACGTCCGGAAAGAGGACCACGTAAATAAATGTTGATAATCTCTCAAACAAAAGAATTTCAACAATAAATCGAGTAGGAGGTAAACATTAATCATAGGTGTTTATCTCCTATTTTCATGTTCACCGACCTCTCACACCACCGT
>USAD01000239.1 GCA_900552415.1 uncultured Parabacteroides sp. | reverse complement strand
GCTGTTCACGATGATGGTCGCCTCGTCGGGTAGCTCGTAAGGCCAGTTGTCTTCGGGCAGTTGCCGGAAGGTTTGCATACGGAAGGTGTCGCGCATGACCGGATTGTCGCCGCCATTCACGAAAGCGGACCAATCGGACGGATCACGGGGTACGTCGGCGGGATCCTGGGCATGTATAAACACTGGGAGAAAAAGCCCCACGGCGAAGGCGAGGCACGATAGGCTAGGCAAGTATTTCCTTTCCATAGTTCGTTTGGTTTTTGAAGTTAATAATCAATATCGTAGCAAATGTAATGGCTTCGCTTAAAATAAGCAAGGATCGGATGGAATAAATTCCGCCGGGCGGAAAATTTCTTTCGTGAAACGTGTTATCTTCGCGGCATGAAAGAGTTTATTATATCAGAGGCACAAACCGAGAGAGCGGTTTTGGTGGGCTTGGTGACACCCGAGCAGAATGAGCAGAAAGTGAAGGAATATCTCGACGAGCTGGCCTTCCTGGCGGATACGGCTGGTGTCGAGGCGGTAAAACGATTCACGCAGAAGGCGGAGAGAGCCAATTCGGTGACCTTCGTCGGTACCGGCAAATTGCAGGAGATCAAGGCTTATGTCGAGGAGAACGAGATCGGCCTGGTGATCTTCGACGATGAGTTGTCGGCCAAGCAGTTGCGTAACATCGAGAAGGAGCTTCAGGTCAAGATCCTCGACCGGACCAACCTGATTCTCGACATCTTCGCCCGTCGGGCGCAGACGGCGCACGCCAAGACGCAGGTGGAGCTGGCGCAATATCGTTATATGTTGCCCCGCCTGACCCGCTTGTGGACACACTTGGAGCGCCAGCGTGGTGGTGTCGGTATGCGTGGTCCGGGTGAGACGCAGTTGGAGACCGATAAGCGAATCATCCTCGATAAGATCTCGCGACTGAAACGTGAGCTGGTGGATATCGACAAGCAGAAGAGTGTCCAGCGGAAGAATCGCGGGAAAATGGTTCGTGTGGCGTTGGTGGGTTATACGAACGTCGGAAAGTCGACCCTTATGAACCTGTTGAGCAAAAGTGATGTCTTTGCCGAGAATAAGCTGTTCGCGACACTCGATACGACTGTTCGCAAGGTGATTGTCGATAACCTGCCTTTCTTGCTGTCCGATACCGTCGGGTTTATCCGCAAGTTGCCGACCGAGTTGGTCGAGTCGTTCAAGTCGACGCTCGACGAGGTGCGCGAGGCGGATCTTCTGGTGCATGTGGTAGACATCTCGCACCCGACCTTCGAGGAGCAGATCGAGGTGGTGAACAAGACCCTGGCGGAGATCGACAAGACCGAGAAACCGATGATTATGGTCTTTAATAAGGTAGACGCTTTCTCGTTCGTCCCGAAAGAGGAGGATGACCTGACGCCCCGGACTCGTGAGAACATCGATCTCGACGAGCTGAAGAGTACCTGGATGAGTAAGCTGGGCGACGATTGCATCTTCATTTCGGCCAAGGAGCGACTCAATATTGAGGCGTTGAAAACACTCCTTTATGAGCGGGTAAAGCAGATCCATGTCACTCGTTTCCCTTATAACGACTTTTTGTTTCAGCAATATGACGATTTGTAATAAAATGCGTCCCTTTGGGGTGAAATAAGACTGAAATAATTTCATAATGATATTGTAATACGAGGTATTTAATTAGGTTGTCAAGGAAATTAGGCTTTGAATTGGTTAAATAGTGTAAAATCGATGACGATTTGTTCATTATAATTTGTCGAAACCAAAACAAAGCTGTTCCTTTGTGTCAGAAATAAAAAACAACCTTTTTAAAGATCAGAAATTATGAAAACTTCAGTATTTGGTAAAAGTGTATTGGCGTTCGTATTTGTAATCATGTCTAGCTTTACAATGAGCTGGGCGTCTTCTCGGGATTATTTGTATGATACGAAAGAGGAGAACGGAAAGATCATCTCTAAGGAGATTTTCTTGAAGGATGGCAATTACCTGAACAAGCAGGTTCGTTACGAGTTCAAGTATAACGAGGCTGGTCAGGTTATGGAAAAGAAGGCTTATCGTTGGAACAGCGCTAAAAACGCATGGGATAACTACTATTTGATCACTTACAGCTATGACGGATCAGGTGATATCCAGGCTAACTACGGTATGTGGAACGCCAAGAAGAAGGATTTCACGCTCAACAATCAACAAATGGTTATTCCAGCAAACAACTACAACGACATTTTCTCTTGATTACCGAATTCTAATTTTTCTCACATAGTGTATTAAAAATAGGGAGAGTTGATCTCCACTTGATGGCTCGGGCCCCAAAGTCTTTCAGAGGCTTTTGGGGCCCGGGTCTTTTTGTATGGTTGGTTATTACCGGACCTGTCGCCAGTCCTGTACGGAAAGTACTCCAGTACTTCCCGCAAAGTACTGGAGTACTTTCAGCACCGGACTGCAGTACTTTTCGCAGGGGACTGGCAAGAGGTCAGGACTTATTTGAACCGTCGTTCGAAGTAATCGAGGTTCGGCCTTATTTCCTGTCCGTCGAAATCAACGGGATAAAGCGCGCCCTCTTTCTCCAGGCGTGCGGTCATTCGCTTGAGCATCTCGAGGGTTTTCGCCGGATTCTCGTTGGAGATCTCCTGTCGCTCGTAGGGATCCTCTTTCAAGTTGTAGAGGAGACAATCCGGTCGCTCGGCATGCTCGGGGTTGTAATAATAGACCAGTTTCCAATCGCCCTCACGATAAACGGTGAAATAGCTGCCCCGGTGGTTGTGCGGGAAGTGCATCAGGAAGGAGTTATCCATCGATTCGTCGTGTTGGCCGGTCAGTAATGGCTTGAGATTCTCGCCGTCGACAGGATGGTCTGTTGGTATTTGGGCGCCGGTCAGGCTCGCCAGCGTGGGATAGATGTCCATGATGGTGCCCATCTGGGTTTGGATCTTGCCCGAGGCGATTGGCAGTGTGGCTTGTATCGGATAGCCTTTCGCCGGTTTGCCCCAGCTGATGATAAAGGGAACTCGCATGCCGCCTTCGAACTCCGAGCCTTTCTTACCCCGGAAGGGTGCTGATGAGGCATAACCCCTTGATGGACCAAGAGGAGCGTCGCCACCGTTATCGCCCATGAAGATGATGAGGGTATTCTCGGCGATTCCTTTCCGCTCCAGGTAGTCGATGACATCACCCAGCGACTTGTCCATGCCCTCGATCAGGGTGGCATAAGCCTTCGCCCGGTCGCTCTTGTCGCTGTCCGCATAATGGGCGGCGAAACGCTTGTCGGAGGTGAAGGGATCGTGCACGGCATAATGTGCCAGGTTCAGGTAGAAGGGGCGTTGTTCGTCGATCGCCTTGTCCATCTCGGCCAAAGCCTCGAGTGTCAGGGCCTCGGTGAGGAAGGTGTCGCTTCCGTGATATTTCTCCAGCCCGGGGACGGCCCGTTCCTTTTGTCCCTTGATGTTCCCATAGCCCTCCTCGCCGAGATAGCTGCCCGGATGGCCGATGGCCGATCCGGCGATGTTCACGTCGAAACCGAGGTTTTGCGGGAATTCACCCTCGCTGCCTTGCCGTCCGAAATGCGCCTTGCCGACGTGGATGGTCTTGTAGCCCTGTTGTTTCAGGAGCCGTGGCAAGATCCAGTCATTTTGGCTCAGGCCGTTCCAGTTCCAGTCGTAGGGACCGTATTGGTTCCGGTTGTTTGATTCGGCGTTGATCCAGTTGGTCGTCCGGTGGCGGGTCGCGTTCTGGCCCGTCATGAGCGATGTTCGCGAGGGCGAGCTGACGCTCTGGGCGTAGAAGGTGGAGAAACGGATGCCGGTCTGGGCAAGCCGTTCCATATTGGGCGTGCGGTACCAGTCGTTAAGCGGATGCCGGAGAGGATTGCCGTTTTCGTCGGCGTCGAACGGGAGCGAGGTGTCCATCAATCCCATGTCGTCGACCAGGAAAAGGATGATGTTGGGTCTCTCTTGCGCCGTGGCCATCAAGCCCGACAGGAGAAGCCCGCTCAGGAGGAATGTCTTTTTCATCGTATCGTATTTAATTGGTATAAGGGCAAAGGTAGTGTATTTATACTAACTTCCCATATTTCATTTCATGACGGAGTAGTTCATAATTATATTTTGCGCTTTGATAGTATAATCCGGTTTCAAGATCTTCGATCTTCTCATAAAGCTGGGAGTTGAATACGGTATCCAAGGCGTCTGTTATAGACATATTATAATCATTC
>USAD01000238.1 GCA_900552415.1 uncultured Parabacteroides sp. | reverse complement strand
GACGCACGCTAATGGCAATGTAGACCAGTCGTATACGGAGGTGACGAATGGTATCAAGACCTGTATGTATCCTGGTTATCCAGAGCTTTACATGCAGTTCAACAAGAAGGTTAAGTTTGTTTATGAGCCTTATTGGTATAATGGTATCGAGTATCCGAAGGAGCAGGAGCGTGGTTATCCTTATCAGGAGGACTTGTATGTGCCTGGCTATTTCGAGTTGCCGATCAAGAAGGGCGAGACAATCGTCTTCAGTGCGGGTGTTGATTCTGTAGCGACAACTCGCTTGAAAAGCTTGTTCGATGCGGAGGTTAAGTCGCGTACGCCTCGAACAAGTTTCTTCAATTGCTTGAAGAACTCGGCTCAACAATTCTATTTCCGTCCTCAAAAGGATGACGCTTATCTGTTGGCTGGATATCCTTGGTTTAAGGTACGTGCCCGCGACCTTTTCGTATCTCTGCCTGGCTGTACGTTGTCGATCCAGGATCCAGTTCGTTTCGAGAAGATCATGTGTACGGCGAGCGATGCCCTGCATGCGTATATGGAAGAGGGTAAGCTGGATAAGGTGATCCACGAGATCGACCAGCCGGATGTTCCTCTTTGGGCGGTGTGGGCGATCCAGCAATACGCTAAGGCGGAAGGATTGGAGAAGACCCGCTCGTTGTATGGCGAATTGATCCGAGAGATTATCGATTATATCTGTGGTCAGAAGAGCCCGAAGATGCGGTTGATGGAGAACGGTCTTTTGTTCGCCGATGGAAAGGATCGGGCGATCACCTGGATGAACTCAACCATCAACGGTTTCCCGGTTGTTCCGCGTTCTGGTTATATTGTTGAGTTTAACGCTTTGTGGTATAACTTGCTGAGATTCTACTGCGAATTGATGGGCAACGAGCCTCAGCCCGATTTGGATCCGATCATCGCCTCGATCGAGAAATCTTTCCCGGAGGTATTTGTCAACGGCTTCAATTACCTGTTTGATTATGTGAACGGGACTACGGTCGACTGGAGCGTTCGCCCGAATATGATCTTTGCGGTAGCTCTGCCTTATTCTCCTCTGACCCGTTTGCAGAAACGGTCCGTATTGGATATCGTGACAAAAGAGTTGCGTACGCCGAAAGGATTGCGTTCGTTGAGTCCGAAAAGCGGAGGATACAAGCCTTATTATGTCGGCCCGCAATATCAGCGTGACTTGGCATACCATCAGGGAACGGCTTGGCCTTGGTTGTTGGGTGCCTATTTGGAAGCTTATTTGCGTGTGTTTGGAAAGAGCGGCGTTGCTTTCGCGGAGCGCATGTTGATAGGCCTGGAGGAGGAGATGTCCTTGCATTGTATTGGTACGATACCCGAGCTGTTTGATGGCAATCCGCCATTTACGGGTCGTGGTGCTGTTTCTTTCGCGATGAATGTGGCGGCTATCTTAAGAGTTGTAGATTTGTTGAAACAATATAACGCCGAATAAAACTAAATGCCATTATGAAAGCTTTAATGTTTGGATGGGAGTTCCCCCCTCATATTTTGGGAGGATTAGGTACGGCAAGTTTTGGTTTGACGCGAGGCATGGCGATGCAGCCTGATATGGACATCACGTTCTGTATCCCGAAACCTTGGGGCGATGAGGATCAGAGTTTCCTTAAGATCGTCGGTGTCAATCAGGTGCCTATCGTTTGGAAAGACGTGGACTATAATTATGTCCAGGAGCGTGTCTCCAAGGCGGGCATGAATGCCGACCAGTATTTTAAGTACCGTGATCATATCTATGCGGATTTCAGTTATCGTCACGTGAACGACCTGGGATGCCTCGAGTTCTCTGGACGTTATCCTGACAATCTGCAGGAGGAGATCAACAACTACTCTATCGTGGCGGGAGTGATCGCCCGGACAGAGGAATTTGATATTATCCATGCGCACGACTGGCTGACATATCCGGCCGGTATTCACGCTAAGAATGTTTCTGGTAAACCATTGGTGATCCATGTACACGCTACAGACTACGACCGTAGCCGTGGAAACGTAAACCCGACGGTATATGGTATCGAGAAGGATGGTATGGATCATGCGGACCATATTATTACCGTAAGTAACCTGACACGTCAGACGGTAATTGAGAAATATCATCAGGATCCCGCCAAGGTGACGACAGTCCATAACGCTGTTGAGCCATTGAGTCCGGAGATCCTCGCGATTCAGGATAAGAAGGGTGTCAAGGATAAGGTGATCACTTTCTTGGGACGTATCACGATGCAGAAAGGACCGGAATATTTCGTGGAGGCAGCGGCTAAGGTATTGGCGAAAGCGCCTCATGCCCGGTTCGTAATGGCCGGTAGTGGTGATATGATGGATCAGATGATTCGTCTTGCCGCCGCTCGTAATATCTCTGATCGTTTCCATTTCACTGGATTCATGAAGGGGAAACAGGTATACGAGGTGCTGAAGGCCAGCGATGTCTATGTGATGCCTTCCGTATCTGAGCCGTTCGGTATCTCTCCGCTGGAGGCAATGCAGTGCGGTGTTCCCTCGATTATCTCTAAGCAGTCAGGTTGTGCCGAGATCCTTAATTACGCCATTAAGGTGGATTATTGGGATATCGAGGCTTTGGCCGACGCTATGTATGGTATCATCACTTATCCCGCTATGCACAAGTTCTTGCAGGAAGAGGGTAAGAAAGAGGTCGATAACATCAAATGGGAATATGCGGGCCAGAAAGTTCGTCGGATTTACGACATGGTTTTAGGAAACAGATAAATTAACGACAAAACAAACACACAATATATTATGAAAACAATTTGTTTTTATTTTCAAATACATCAACCGTTTCGCTTGAAGAGATATCGTTTTTTCGATATAGGAAATGATCACTATTATTATGATGATTTCCAGAATGAGGAGGTGATTCACCGTATCGCTGAGCAATGCTATTTGCCGGCTAACCGGACAATCCTGGAGATGATCAAGAGCAGTGGTGGCAAGTTTAAGGTCGCTTTCTCTATCTCAGGTGTCGCATTGGAGCAGATGGAGATTTATACGCCTGAGGTGATCGACAGCTTCAAGGAGCTGGCGGCTACGGGTAATGTTGAGTTCTTGTCAGAGACCTACGCGCATTCATTGTCATCATTGGGCGATCCGGAAGAGTTCAAGCATCAGATCAAGAAGCAGGAAGATAAAATTTTTGACCTGTTTGGAGTTAAGCCGAAAGTATTCCGCAATACGGAGTTGATCTATTCGGATGATATTTCCTTGATGGTAGCCGAGATGGGTTATAAGGGTATGTTGACTGAGGGCGCAAAACACGTGCTTGGTTGGAAGAGCCCGAACTACATGTATAACTCTTGTGTCGCTCCCCAATTGAATCTGTTGTTGAAGAACGACCGTTTCAGTGAGGATTTGTCTGACCGTTTCAGCAATTACAGCTGGAATGAGTATCCGTTGACAGCCGATAAATATATCTCTTGGATTGCCAATACACCAGAGTCAGAGCAGATCATCAACCTCTTTATGAATTATGAGGTATTGGGTTCGTTGCATCCGGCATCAACAGGTATTTTCGATTTCTTCAAGGCATTGCCTCGTTTCGCTGCGGAGAAGGGTATCAGTTTCTCTACACCGTCTGAGTTGTTCACGTTGTTCAAACCGGTTGACTCGATTTCGGTTCCTTATCCAATGTCATGGGTTGATGAGGAGCGTGATTGCAGCTCTTGGTTGGGTAACGTCCTGCAGCAAGAGGCTTTCCGTAAGATCAATGAGATCGGTGCTCGTGTCCGTTTGTGCGAGACTCGCCGTATCCGTCAGGACTGGTATTATCTGCAGAGCAGTGACCACTTCTATTATATGAGTACGAAGCATATGGGTCAGGGTGGTTTCAGCCCTTATGATAATCCTTATGAGGCATTCAATAATTATATGAATGTCTTGTCTGATTTCATTGTCCGTGTAAATGCTGAGTTCCCGGAGAATATCGAAAATGAGGAGTTGAATTCCTTGTTGTCGACAATCAAGAACCAAGGTATCGAGATTGAGGATTTGCGGAAAGAGTTGGAGAAGTACAAAAAGAAAAGCACCAAGAAAGGAGCTGAGTAAAAAATAGATCGTTATTCCTTGCGGATAATGGCGACAAAAAAGGGTGACGCATTTATGCGTTGCCCTTTTTTATTGTAGTACGCTCGGCATGAGTATTAGCTAACGGGTGCAAGTCCCCAATGAGCCCTAATAGCGGGAATCATACAGCCCAA
>USAD01000237.1 GCA_900552415.1 uncultured Parabacteroides sp. | reverse complement strand
GGGTGTAAAGCGGGCATTCCTGTTTGGGAAGGCCATGTCGCTCGACGGCGATGTAGGCGATCAGTTGCCACGGACGGATGAGGCCGAATGCTTTCAGATCGGCATGTAATTGCTCCTGGTCTATCGTGTTACGGTACGAGTGAAGAGACAGGCTCCAATCGCAGAGTTGTCGCAGACCAATGCCGCTGCTGATAAAATGATGCCAAGCATGGTGAAAGATATAGAGAACATTGAATTGCGGATGAGGTATCTCGATTTGCGAACCGTTGATCTGGATGCAGGTTGGCTGGGCCTCGTGCAGATAATGACGGGTCCAGGCTTGGACAGTCGTTCGGCAATGCGGTGCAATTCGATCGATAAGCCTTGATAATGGGCGTGATAGTGTTTCACGCTCTCATGATTTTTAGGATCTTTCCCGTAATGTTGTTCAATAAGTTCCCGGGCCTTCTCAAAATCTTCCAGTCCGATGTAAAGGTCGATATCACCACATTGCCTCAGGAATGGATTGGAATAGAGTTGGGCTATGCCTTGTCCTTTAAGAAGGATCGGGCTAAGACCGTTCTCTCGTAACAGGCTAACGGTCTCGACTAATTGCCGGTTCAGCCGTTGGTGCGCCTGATGGTTGCATACCAAGAGAGCTTGCAGTTGGGCGATCCGTTGTTGATCGGGCTTTTCCGCTTCCGGCAACTGCGCGATGGCGTTGGCCACCAGGCCGATTACCGTTTGCCTTGTGGCCATGCTCATGATGTTTGCCCAATGGATCGGCTTATCCGAGGATGGCAAGTTTGTCGGCTTGTTCCATAATCCGGCCCGAAGCAGGGCGAGGAATCGTTCTCTTTCCAGGTTCATGCGACGCGGTTTATTCGATGATCCCGTTCTTTTGCCACTCCTCGCAAAGACGGACAACATCCGCCAAGGCGCTTTTCTGGTCAATCTCGTAATGGCTTGTGAGCAGATCGGCCAGTTCTTGTTCGGTAAAATCACGTCCTTCGACTGCTCGCCAGAGGAAGGCGGCGCTATCGTTTAACTTGATCATCTTGTTGAAATTGATCTGGTCGAAACCTTCGCCAACGACGATCGCTTCGCCCATGATGTCGCGTAATACAAATCCTTCTTTTATTCTCATATTTATTTTCGATTTGATTGATACTAATTGATTCGGCGATAAATCGCCAGCAGATACCGTCTGCAGGGCAATAGCCATTTCCATAACTTAGCGCCTAACCGTTCAGTGGTGGAATCGCATCGGATGGTTTTCCCTTTGCGGACGACTTGAATGACTTGTCCTATAATATCGTCCATGGCGCATTGTTCCGTGCCACGGATATTGCCATCACCCATAAGAGTGACTTGATTCCCTTTAATGGCGTAGATCCTATGGATGACGTAGTGCCTTTCGCCAAGATCCGCCAATACGATGTCGCCAACTTGTGCCGGTCGGTTTTGCCGGCTAAGAACGACACTATCCCGATCGCCCGTGATGAAAGGCAACATGCTGTTACCTCGTGCCCGAAGCGTGACGCTCTTTCCTTGATCGAGCAGGCGGATTACCTCCGGAATAAGGATCTCGTTGGCGATGTTGACTTTTCGCATGATTCCTTAGTTTATCCGGACCGCCGTGGCGCAGACCTTGGCGGCTTCGGGGTTTGGTAAGCAGTTCATGACCCAGCAGGGCACATGGGCGATCAGGGCGGAAAGAATCGCGTGCCGTTCACTGTCCAATCGTTTGTCGCCAGGCATCCGTGAGCAACTCGTCGATAATGAGGCGTAGGCCTCGATTGGGTTGAGTCGTTGCGCCTGATTCTCCAATGCTCGCCGGATACGGATAATGCCTCCCAACGGAACAGCCTCGTTTCGATAACAGGGTGTCTTGCCGCTCCAAGGCGTGCCATAAGCCATGGCGATACCTTCTTGCGTAAGACGAATGACGGGATTATCGTCATTCAGGAGGGTTGTTCCTTCTATATTCTCCAACCAGAGCCGGCTGTGTGTGCTTTTTCCCGTGCCGCTTTTACCGAGAAAGAGATATGCTTTTCCCTGATTGATTACCGCGGAGGCGTGTGTCAGCAGGGTATTCTTGTCGAGGGTAAACAACATGAAGCAGGTCATCAAGGTGTTGTTCAGGAACAGCGCTTGAAGAGATGGTCTGTCGGTAAAGGCTAAAAGCGCCTCTCGTTTCTCGAAGTCTACCAGCAATTGTCCTGTTAGTTCACCTTCTTGATATGATGAAAACTCGATGAGGTATCTTTTATCTTTCAGGAAGACATTCATGACCAAATCGCCCGGAGCCGGATGATCTGCGTGATAAATCAACTGGAAATCCTGGATGGAAAAGGTTTCTGGAGTAGCTTTCAGGTAAAACGTCCTGTTCTTTCCCGGTTCGCTAAGGAATGGCTCATAATTCTGGAGCTGTCGCCAAAGTGGACTCTTTTCCGCCATTTCCAGGCTAAAGGTATGACCGGCGACGGTGTAATGTTGTTGTCTCATTTATCGTTTAACTCTCTTGTCTTAAATCTTGGTCGTGAAGATGCCTCTCTTTTGAAGTAGAGAATCATCTTCACGCGAAAATAGGATAATTGGCTACGATTAATCGTAAGGGGACAAGCTTTTTTCAGAACTATTATGGAATACTAGAGAAATATGGAACGAACCTGTCGCCAGTGAGGAGATCAGGTACGAGAGTGTCGTGAGCATAAGCAAGATTTCCACGAATGTATCCCAGCCGAATCGGGTCAGGATGATCCCGGTCAGAGAGCCGATGATACTTGATCCCGCATAATAAGAGAGCCAGTAAATACTTGTGGCGCTGCTCTTGGAGCGTGAGGCATTGACGGAAACAATCCGGCTGGCAATGGTATGCGTACTGAAGAAGGCGAATGTCAGTACTCCCAGTCCGGCGATCAAGGCCCAAAGGCGAGGGATAAGCAGCATCGACAGGCCCGCGCCCAACAGGATCAAGGAATAGCGTAACAACCGCTCCGGTCTATACTTGTCCGAAAGCTTGCCCACGATGATCGATCCGGCTACACCCGTGAGATACATGACAAAAATCATGGCTATCATCTGGTGTGGCAGGCCATAACGTGGCGACTCCAATTGGATGGAGATGTAGTTGTAGACACTGACGAATACGCCCATGGCCAGTGCGGCGATGAGATACATTCCAATGAACAACCGTTTGCTGAGCAGATCCCTCATTTGCTGGAGTTTCTCCCTAATGGAAATGCTGTTTTGAGAAACTTGGCTGGAGGTCGGTATTTTCCAATAAAAGAGAAAACCGAGCAGAAGACTGGTTATTCCGATAACCCATACGGCTTGTTGCCAGCCGCCCCATCCGGCGAGCAGTGAACCGGCGACTCGCCCGGTCATGCCTCCGATCGTGTTGCCGCTGAGGTATAAGCTGATCGCCAATCCGATCTTTCCCGGTTCGATCTCGTCGGATAGATAGGCTAGCGCTACCGCTGATACGCCCGACAAGGCAATACCTTTCAGGAAATTAAGCAGGAGCAAAAGAACGAAATGGCTCATGAAGGCAGAGGTGATGGTCAGCAGGGCCGACAAGATCAGGGAGAGGCTCATCAGTCTTTCCCGTTTAAACGTATCGGCCTTGAACGCGAACAGGAACAAGCCTGTCGCCATTCCGATCGTTGATGCGGAAACCGCTAAACTGCCTGTTGCGAGCGATACTCCAAAACTTGCTTGAAGCTCACTGAGCATTGGTTGGAACAAATAGAGTTGGGCAAAAACCGATAGTCCCGATATCAACATGCAATTCCGGATAATGCGGAATCGCTTTTCCTTATGCTCATTCGTATTGTATCTCATCCTTATTGGGGTATTTATGACGATTTATACCGCGAAAATAGGGAGGAGAAAGTTCGGGATTGTTATCTGAAAAACGCTTTTATTCGAAAAAGCTTATCGGTATTATCGATAAGCGTGGGTATTGTCCTGCTTGGGATCAAAACGGCTATTGGGACATAGAGCTCTTAAATCCGGTACATTACGCAAGGACCGGCGCATTTGTATTTCTCAAAAAGCTTGGCTTTTTCCTCACGACTGCCTTTCTGGAGGAAAGTGATGGTTGGCGCCTCGTCGTTCGTCTTGTCATAATCGTAAATCTTATAGGAGGGAATGACATAAACGGTTTCGGGGCCATTGTCGGACCATCCGAACCCGAAAACGTAAAAGAGGCACTTGACCGGGTATCGGGAATATTCCCGGACGTA
>USAD01000236.1 GCA_900552415.1 uncultured Parabacteroides sp. | reverse complement strand
GACATCCGTAACCGTCTATAAAGGTGGAAAGCTGATAAGTTTGACTGTTATTCCTTTGGGTTGTAATTTGATTACTAGGGATATTACGAGCTTGCGTGTCGTAGAGTCTGAAGCAGAACGTCTGAAAATAACTTATGGACGGGCCAAAAATGATAAGGATAGTGATTTGACGGTTCAGGTTAGTTTGGCGGATGGACTTGGCCTTCGGGAAATCAAGGTAGCAGAATTAAACAATGTTATTGAAGCGCGTGCGAATGAGATCTTGGAAAATGTTTATGCTCGGTTGGAGGCTACTGGCATCTTGAACTCGTTGGGTGCGGGTATTGTCATTTCTGGTGGTGGTGCGGCATTGAAAGATTTGCAAGAAGTCATGAGTGAGCGCTTAAAAATGGAAGTTCGTTTTACGCCAATACGAAAAGGGGTAATCGCTAATGGAGATCTGGTTGTTTCCAATAATCCGGAATATGCGGTCGCTGTTGGCCTGTTGATGAAAGGAACGAAGAATTGCGCTTTGTATATTCCTCCCAAACCTGAACCTAAACCGGTTATTGAAAAGGAGGAGCCTGTTCAAGAGGTGAAGGAAGAGGTGAAAAAGGAACCAGAGCAACCACAGGTGAAGCCCTCAAGGAAGAAGAATAGTGGTTCATGGTGGAAGAACTGGACACAAAAGGCAGAGAATATTGGACGTGACCTGTTCAATGAGAGTGAGAATGGGGAAACGACAAAATAATAACATAAGAAAGAAAATCAGAACACAATGGACGATACGATATTAAATTTCAACTGCCCGACAGAAACCCCTAAGATTATCAAGGTGATCGGGGTTGGCGGCGGAGGTGGCAACGCTGTCACGCACATGTTCAAGGAGGGGATCCAGGATGTTACATTCGTGTTGTGTAATACGGATAATCAAGCTTTGAATCGTTCGGATGTCCCTGTGAAATTGTTGTTGGGACGGGAGATTACGCAAGGTTTGGGTGCGGGAAACAAACCTGAGCGAGCTATGATGGCTGCTGAGGAAAGTATTGACGATTTGCGCAATATGCTTAACGACGGCACGAAGATGGTTTTTATCACCGCAGGTATGGGTGGAGGAACCGGAACGGGTGCTGCTCCTGTCATCGCTCGTATTGCGAAAGATATGGGTATTCTGACTGTAGGTATCGTGACGATTCCATTTCTGTTCGAGGGCGAGCGGAAGATCATACAGGCCTTGAATGGCGTTGAGGAGATCGCCAAAAATGTAGACGCTCTCCTGGTGATCAATAACGAGCGTTTACGTGAGATTTATTCGGATCTGTCTGTTATGAACGCTTTTGGTAAGGCGGATGATACCTTGACTATTGCGGCGAAGAGTATCGCAGAGATCATTACCTTGCCTGGTATTATCAACTTGGACTTCGCAGATGTCAATACGACTATGAAAGATGGTGGCGTAGCCTTGATGAGTAATGGTTATGGCGAGGGTGAAGGTCGTGTTCGTCAGGCCGTTGAGGATGCGCTTAACTCTCCGTTGTTGAGCAACAACGATGTGAAGAATGCGAAGAAGATCCTGTTTAACGTCTACTTTAGCGAGGAGGCGGAATTGCGGATGGAGGAGATGAACGACGTTCATAATTTTATGGCTGAGTTCAATCGTGATATTGAGGTGATTTGGGGTACGGCGATCGATAACTCTCTTGGAAACAAGGTGAAGATGACGATTCTTGCGACAGGATTTACGATGGACGATATTCCTCAGATTGCGGACAAGCGTCGTGCGGAAGCAGCTCAGATGACAGAAGAGGAGCTTCGTCTGGAAGAGGAGAGACTGATGAAGGAGCAGAAAGACCGCGAATTGATTGGCAAATATTATGGAGCCTCTGCTCAAAAGAATGGTCGGTTCGTCTCACGGGTTAAATCGGTCGTGCTGACTCAAGAGGAGTTGGATGATGAAGCTTTGATTTCCTTGCTGGAAGAGAATCCGACTTATAATCGGGATCCGAAATTGGTGGCACGTGCACGCTCTAAAGTTTCTATTGATATGGCGCGGACAAGTCAGCCAGTAAGTAATCCGATGTCTGAGATGAAGAAACAACCAGAATTTAGCTCAAATAACCGTTCTGCGGGAAAAATAAAATTTAGATAAGATATGGATTTATTCGAGAAAGTCAGCGAAGACATTAAAAACGCGATGAAAGCAAAGGATAAAGTTGCCCTTGAGACTTTGCGAAATGTAAAGAAGTGCTTCCTTGAGGCGAAAACTGCTCCGGGAGCTAACGATACATTAACCGATGCGGATGCGCTGAAGATCATGCAAAAGCTCGTTAAGCAAGGTCGTGATTCCGCTGAGATCTATAAGCAACAAGGCCGTGAGGACTTGGCAGAGGTTGAGATGGGACAAGTTCTTGTTATAGAGAAGTATCTACCGAAACAGATGTCCGCTGAAGAGTTGGAAACTGAGCTACGGAAGATTATCGCTGAGGTTGGAGCTTCCTCTCCGAAAGATATGGGTAAAGTCATGGGAGTCGCTTCCAAAGCTTTGGCCGGTCGGGCGGAAGGGCGGATGATATCCGAGGCCGTCAAACGCCTGTTGAATAACTAAGATATAATTTATTAATCAATCAATTAATTTCTTTGATGGATGATGGGAGTATTTCCGTCATCCATCTTTCTCATTTATTAATACAACGAATGATAACATTTATTTTTTGCCTGCTCGCCTTGATCGCGGGCTATCTCTTTTATGGGAGATTCGTGGCACGGATTTTTGGGCTTGACCCTTCTCGGCAAACTCCTGCTTATAGTAAGCAAGATGGTGTGGATTACATCCCGATGCCAACCTGGAAAATCTTTATGATTCAATTCTTGAATATCGCCGGATTAGGCCCGATTTTTGGAGCGATTATGGGGGCTAAATTTGGTACGGCCTCTTTTCTCTGGATTGTATTGGGCAGCATATTTGCTGGAGCAACACACGATTTTTTAGCTGGAGCGCTCTCCTTGCGCTATGGCGGAGAAAGTCTTCCTGAACTGATTGGCCGTTATCTTGGAAAGAATTTCATGCAATTCATGCGTGGCTTTACCGTGATCCTGATGTGTTTGGTCGGAGCGGTTTTCGTGGCAGGACCTGCCGGGTTGCTCGCCTCTCTCACACCAGAAAGCCTCGATACGACTTTCTGGATTATCGTTGTCTTTGCTTATTATGTCCTGGCGACTCTCTTGCCTATCGATAAGATTATCGGCAAGGTTTATCCGCTTTTCGCTATAGCCTTGCTTTTTATGGTAGTTGGCATACTAGTGATGCTTTTCGTTCATTGGCCTGCCCTGCCGGAAATAACGGATGGTTTGAAGAATACGCATCCGAGCGGCTTGCCTATCTTCCCGATCATGTTTGTCAGCATCGCCTGCGGGGCGATCTCCGGTTTCCACGCGACCCAGAGCCCATTGATGGCCCGTTGCATGAAAAACGAGCGTTATGCCTATCCGGTCTTTTATGGCGCCATGATTGTCGAGGGCATCGTCGCCCTGATCTGGGCCGCCGCCGCGACCTATTTCTTCCATGAGAACGGGATGGGCGAGAGCAACGCCGCAGTTGTCGTGGATAGTATCACGAAAGAATGGCTTGGCACGTTTGGTGGCCTATTGGCGATCTTGGGCGTGATTGCCGCACCGATCACTTCGGGTGATACGGCCTTCCGATCTGCCCGTCTGATAGTCGCAGATTTCTTGCACATGGAGCAGAAGAGCATCTCGAAGCGTTTGATGATCTGCATTCCTTTGTTTGTGGCAGCGATAGCCTTACTGCTTTATAGCTTGAAAGACCAGGCTGGATTCGATATGATCTGGCGTTATTTCGCTTGGTGTAACCAGACATTGGCGGTCTTCACATTGTGGGCCTTGACCATTTATTTGGTGGAGGAGCGTAAATTATATTGGGTAACTTTGATACCGGCCTTGTTTATGACAGCCGTGTGTGGAAATTATATCTTTGTTGCTCCCGAGGGCTTCGGTTTGTCGACGCCCATATCCATGGTGGTGACAGGCGTGATCCTTGTGGTTGTCCTTTTCCTGTTCTTCCGTTGGAAGCAGAAGGCTCTGAAATAATCCCGACAGGTTCCGCGGGAGAATGTGTCAAAATAATTCAAACACGGAGACACGGAGATCACGGAGTTTTTTGTTTTATTTATAATCAATAAATTTCTCTGTGGCTCCGTGCCCTCCGTATTTAATTTTCTCTATTTTGACACACGCTCCCT
>USAD01000235.1 GCA_900552415.1 uncultured Parabacteroides sp. | reverse complement strand
GATTATTGCGTGTTATTGCGTATGTTCGCGATGTTAATCGGATCATACGATTATGAATAAACATTAAAAAAGATACGCTTATGATGACAATTATGGTCTTGGTGTTCCTGATTGGCTATTTGATGATCGCCATGGAGCATCCTTTGAAGGTGGATAAGGCGGGAACCGCCCTGTTGCTTGGCGCCGTTTTGTGGGTGATGTATATGTTCGCGGCCCCCACGTTGATTCCTGATGCCGCGGGTGAGGATTTCAAGGCTTTCGTGAGCCATTCGCCCTCGTTGGTTAACCTGCCCTATGTGGAGCAATGCGTGCATTTCGTGGTGGATCACCAGATCCTGAATAGCGTGGGCGAGATCAGCACCACGTTGATTTTCCTGATCGGGGCGATGACGATCGTCGAGTTGATCGACGCCCACGGTGGCTTCAATTTCATCACACGCCGGGTTACCGCGCGCGATAAGAGGCGTTTGCTGGTGATGGTCTCGATCATGACCTTCTTCATGTCGGCGGTCCTGGACAACCTGACCACCTCGATCGTGATGATCATGCTGATCCGCAAGATCGTGGGGAATTATCGGGAGCGTTGGATCTTTGGTAGCATGATCGTGATCGCCGCGAATAGTGGAGGCGCCTGGTCGCCGATTGGCGATGTCACGACCATCATGCTTTGGGTGCGGGGCAACATCTCGACCGCCGAGACCATCCCCAACCTGATTTTGCCCAGCGTCGTTTCTGCCTTGATCCCCTTGTTGTTGTTAAGGCGTTTCCTGAAGGGCGACGTGACGCCCCCGAGAAAAAAGGAGGCGAGCCAGGAGGAGGAGACGATCTTGCGCCAGCTGAGCGAGCACGAGAAGCTCTCGATACTGATTCTTGGCGTGTTGTGCCTCCTGTTCGTGCCCGTATTCAAGATGGTGACCCACTTGCCCCCATTTATGGGAATCTTGCTTGGGGTCGGCTTCCTGTGGTTTTATACCGAGCTCATGTACTCTAAGATAAACGTAAAGGAGGACCTGAAGTTGCGCCTCTCCAAGGTGGTGCGCCGGATCGATGGCTCTACGCTTCTTTTCTTCCTGGGTATCCTGCTTGCCGTCGACGCCTTGAAATGTGGTGGAATCCTCGCCGAGTTTGCCCGTTGGCTGGATACGAGCCTGGGGAATGTCTTCGTCGTGAACCTGATTATCGGTGCCCTCTCGGCGGTGGTCGATAACGTTCCGCTGGTGGCCGGGGCGATCGGTATGTATCCCGTGGCGACCGACGTGATGATCGCCGCCTCGGCGGATCCGGTTTACCTGACCAATTTCGTGCAAGACGGCGTGTTCTGGCAATTCCTGGCCTATTGCGCCGGCGTGGGCGGAAGCATGCTGATCATCGGCTCGGCGGCGGGTGTCGTGGTGATGGGCCTCGAGCGGATCCAGTTCATGTGGTACCTGAAGAACGTCTCTCTTTACGCCCTGTTGGGTTATCTGTTGGGAGCGGTGGTCTATATCGCGCAACATTATTTGTTGGAGGTGATTGTTTGATGTTTCGGATTTGTGACTTGAAATTCTGATAGGATGATATTGATCGCGGATAGCGGCTCCACGAAGACGGCGTGGGGCCTTTGGGACGGAGGCCGGCTGGTGGGCTCTGTCAAGACGGCGGGGATCAACCCCTATTACCAGGAGGAGGCGGACATCGCCACTACGATCGGTGGCGAGCTCGTGCCGGCGTTGGGAGGGGTGATGGTCGACCGGGTCTATTTTTATGGTGCCGGTTGCGCTTTCGAGGAGAAGAACCGCCAGGTGGCGAGGGCGATCAACCGGTTCATCCCGGCGCCGGTCGAGGCGGCGAGCGACCTGATGGCGGCTGCCCGGGCCTTGTGTGGCGATCGTCCGGGCATTGCCTGTATCCTGGGAACGGGCTCCAATTCCTGCCTCTATGATGGGCGGCGGATCGTCGAGCAGGTCTCGCCTTTGGGCTTTATCCTGGGCGATGAGGGCAGTGGCGCCGTGCTGGGCAAGCTCTTCGTGGGCGATTGCCTGAAACGCCAGTTGCCCGAGGCTTTGGCGCGCGAGTTCATGGCGCGCTATGAGCTGACGCCCGCCCTGTTGCTCGACAAGGTCTATAAGCGTCCCTTCCCGAACCGTTTCCTGGCCTCCTTGTCGCCTTTCATCCACGAGCACCTTTCCGAGCCTTCGGTCTATCGGATGGTGTACGAGAGTTTCAGGAGCTTCTTCATCCGCAACGTGCGGATGTACACCGGCTATCAGGCTTACGAGGCCGGTTTTGTCGGGTCGGTCGCCTATCATTACCAGGAGGTGCTGAGAGCCGCCGCCTCGTCGGTCGGTGTCGGTGTCGGGGCGATCATGCGCGAGCCGATGGACGCCCTGGCCCGTTATCATCAATAAACTTATAAACACATTACCTTATGGCATTTCAGAAGATAACAGAATCCAGTTCCCTCTATTCCGATCTCGACCGGATGCCGGTGCGGGAGTTGTTGGAAGGGATCAACCGGGAGGACCGGAAGGTGGCCGATGCGGTAGGCCGGGAGATTCCGAAGATCGAGCGCCTCGTCGAGCGCCTGGTGGAGCGGATGCGACGTGGTGGCCGGTTGTTCTATATCGGCGCCGGGACGAGTGGCCGGCTGGGCGTGCTCGACGCGTCCGAGATCCCGCCGACCTATGGTATGCCCAATACCCTGGTGATCGGTCTTATCGCCGGGGGCGACCGGGCGTTGCGCAACCCCGTCGAGTCCGCCGAGGATGATGAACTGAAGGGGTGGGACGAGTTGCTCGCCTACGGGATCAATGCGCTCGACACGCTGGTCGGCATCGCCGCCTCGGGGACGACACCCTACGTGATCGGTGCCTTGAGGGAGGCCCGTAAGCGGGGCGTATTGACCGCCTCGATCGCTTGCAATCCCGACTCGCCCGTGGCTCACGAGGCCGAGATCGCCATCGAGCCGGTGGTCGGTCCCGAGTTCGTCACCGGAAGCACCCGCATGAAGAGCGGCACGGCGCAGAAGATGGTGCTCAACATGATCTCGACTACCGCCATGATCCAGCTGGGGCGGGTGAAGGGCAATCGCATGGTGAACATGCAGCTGACCAACCAGAAGCTGGTGGACCGGGGCACACGCATGATCATGGAGGAGCTGGGGCTGGGCGCCGACGAGGCGAGACATCTCCTGTTGTTGCACGGGTCTGTGCGCGAGGCGATCGACTCATATCACCGTGAATGGCGCCTGAACCAGTAAATCTTTCGCCCGCCGTTCCCGATTCTTCGCCAAAAATGCGTAAGTTTGCCGACTGAAATAAATTAAGTTAAAGAAATGGGATTTTTTTCGAAATTATTCAAGAGAAACGAGGAGCCGAAAGAGGAGGTCAAGGGCTCTGTCGAGGAGTTCGTCTCGTTGATTCGGGTCTATTACCAGGCGGTGATCGCCATGAACCTGGGTGTCACCAATATGTCTATCTTGCCGGATATGGCGTTGTTCAAGCGGATGCTGAAGATACCGACACAAAACAATAAGCTGGGTATCGCCGAGCGGGCCCGGGTGCGCAAGGTGCTGACACAGGATTATGGCCTGGGCGAGTCCTTCTTCAAGGAGATGGACGGGTCGGTGAAGCGTGTCTGCAAGAACCAGAACGACATCAAGACCTACTATATCCTCTTCCAGGGGTTCACGAGCGACCTCTTCTCGTTGATGGGCAACCTCATGCAATGGAAGTTCCGCTTCTCGATGCTCGTCAAGAAATTGCTCTATAACATGACGTCGAAGACGGTTCACGAGATCCTCACCAAGTCCGAGTGGAAGGAGGTGAGCGTACAGAAGGCCGCCTGGAGCGTCCGTAAATATGCCGGTACGCTGGGCTTCTCCGAGCAGTGGATCACCGACTTCGTCTACAACGTCGTCCTGCTGGCCAAGGAGGACCAGAAGCGCGAGTTGAAGAAGAACAAGGACAAGAAGGAATGACCACCGAGCGCCATCCCCTGGGCTTTTTCCTGCCCGAGGGTGCCCGGCTCCTGATGCTGGGCAGCTTTCCCCCGCCCAAGGCGCGCTGGTCGATGGATTTTTTCTACCCGAATATCCAGAACGACATGTGGCGCGTCATGGGCCTGCTTTTCTATGCCGACAAGGATCATTTCCTGGCTACGCCCAAGGCGTTCGACCGCGACAAGGCGATCCGTTTCTGCCGGGAGAGGGGCATCGCCCTGGGCGATACCGCCCGTGAGGTGATCCGCCAGAAGGCCAACGCCTCCGAC
>USAD01000234.1 GCA_900552415.1 uncultured Parabacteroides sp. | reverse complement strand
GGGGGAAGGGCAAATTCGCCCCAAATAATCGGGAGGAGTTGTGAATTATTAAATGAGGAGATAATATAATGAGAAATTTCACATGTGTGCAGGATTTGGGCGACTTGAAACAGGCGCTCAATGAGGCTTTTGAGATCAAGAAGGATCGTTTCCGTTTTTCGGAATTGGGTAAGAACAAGACTTTGTTGATGATCTTTTTCAATTCCAGCTTGCGAACTCGCCTTTCAACGCAGAAGGCTGCGATGAATTTGGGTATGAATACAATCGTGCTCGACGTGAATCAGGGCGCTTGGCGCTTGGAGACGGAGCGTGGCGTCATTATGGATGGTGATAAGCCTGAGCATCTGTTGGAGGCTGTTCCCGTGATGGGATGCTATTGTGATATTATTGGTGTTCGTTCGTTTGCTCGTTTTGAGAGTAAGGCTGACGATTACAATGAGAAGATCTTGAACCAGTTTATAGAACATTCCGGTCGTCCGGTCTTTAGTATGGAGGCAGCTACTCGCCACCCGTTACAGAGTTTCGCCGACTTGATCACGATCGAGGAGTACAAGAAAACAGCACGTCCAAAAGTGGTGATGACTTGGGCTCCACATCCGAAATCGTTGCCACAGGCTGTACCTAACAGCTTCGCGGAGTGGATGAACGCGACCGATTATGAGTTTGTGATTACTCATCCGGAGGGTTATGAGTTGGATCCGAAGTTCGTGGGCAATGCTCGTGTGGAGTACGATCAACGGAAAGCTTTCGAGGGGGCGGATTTCATCTACGCTAAAAACTGGTCCGCATATCGTGACCCGAATTATGGGCAGGTCATTAACATGGATCGTTCCTGGACAGTTGATACGGAGAAGATGGCACTGACGAATAACGCCTATTTCATGCACTGTTTGCCGGTACGCCGTAACATGATCGTGACGGACGACGTGATTGAGAGTCCACAAAGTATCGTGATCCCGGAGGCGGCCAATCGTGAGATTTCCGCTCAGACCGTCTTAAAGAAGATCTTGGAGGGCTTGAAATAATAAACAAGAGAGTATATAGGGGACGCCACTGGAGTCGGGAGATTGAACCGATTGTTAGTTGGCGTCCTTTTTATTTTATTGAGTCAGTAAATAGGCGCTTCCTGATTTGGAATTGAGGAGCGTTATGATGGGAAAATATGGAAGAGGTATATGCGTTTTATCGTGAGCGGATCGGGAAAGCCACAGGTGAGGTCGGTCGTTTGCGACGGGAGATTCATTGGTTAGGAACACTTCGCCTCGTGTTGGTTGCGGGGGCGTTTGGCTTGATTTGGGGATTGCGTGAATCTGGTTGGTTATGGATGACCATCAGCTTGTTGATTTGTGCCGGACTTTTCGCTTTTTTGATGTGGCGACATTTCAAGCTTTTTGCCCGTAAGAGCGATCTGGAGCGACTGATCCGTTTGAATGAGTTGGAATTGAAGGGCTTGGATTATGATTTTAGCGCATTCGATGGCGCACCCGACAAGATCGATCCGGCGCATCCGTTTAGTTTGGATTTGGATCTTTTCGGTGACCATTCCCTTTTCCAGTCCATAAACCGGACCGTTACGGTTTGTGGACGTGAGCTTTTGGCCAATTGGTTGCAAGAACCGTTGACAGATAAGGTCGCTATAGAACGGCGTCAGACTTTCGTGCGTGAATTGAGCGAACGAGCCGATTTGCGTCAACGGTTTTATGTTGAGGGTGGCGACCAGGCTGGGGATTTGTCCGATCTGGGTCGGTTGGACCATTTGGCGGAAAGACCATCTCTTTTTTCAGGGAACCATTGGCTCGAGTTACTGGTTTGGCTAGTACCGGCGGGTTGGTTCGTCTTATTGGTTGCCTATGGCTTGGGGTGGCTGGCCGAGTCGTGGCTGGGCTTTTATCTACTATTTGCGCTTATGGTTGGTTATGCTCGGTCTAAGGCGTTGAATAAGCTTTATGAACGGGTGAACCGCTTGGAGGGAATCCTTAAGGCTTATGCCCGTTTGGCCCGTCTGCTTGAGGCGGAAAGCTTTCAATCGGACGAGGGAAAAGAGATCCATGACCTGTTAGTTGGAAAGGATGGTGCGGTCGCTTCGGAGGCGATCCATCAATTATCTCGCCTGATTGGCGGTCTCGACCAGCGTTACAGTGCGGCAGGTGTGGTTCTTAACCTGTTTTGGATGCGTGATACCCGTCTGGCGATTCGTCTGGAGCGTTGGCTCTCCCGTTTTGGTTCTGAGATGGTGGGTTGGTTGGATGCGTTGGCCCGTTTTGACGCTTATGCTTCGTTGGCCGGTTTTGCTTTCAATCACCCCGATTACGTCTATCCAACCTTAACAGATCATTATTTTACGATGGAAGGTAAGCGGCTTGGTCATCCTTTGCTGGATCGGAACCGCTGTGTGCGTAATGATGTTCATGTGCCTGACGCACCATGGTTCTTGATTATCACCGGCGCAAACATGGCTGGTAAGAGTACCTATTTGAGAACGGTGGGTGTCAACTATCTGTTGGCTTGTGTGGGTGCTCCGGTTTGTGCCGAGTCGTTGACACTTTGTCCTGCTTCTTTGATGACCAGTTTACGTACTTCCGATTCGTTAGCGAGCCATGAATCCTATTTTTTTGCCGAACTGAAGAGGTTGCAGGCTATTATCCTGCGCTTACGGCAGGGTGAGCGGCTCTTCATTATTTTGGATGAGATCCTGAAGGGTACCAATTCAGAGGACAAGCAGAAAGGCTCCTTGGCCTTGATGAAACAATTGGTTGGGTTAGGCAGTTGTGGGATTATCGCTACCCATGACCTGCTGTTGGGATCCCTCGAGCGGGAATTTCCGGAAGCGATCAAGAATTACCGTTTTGAGGCTGACATAAAAAATAATGAGCTATCCTTCTCATACCAATTACGAGAAGGAATAGCCCAAAATATGAACGCTTGCTTTTTGATGCAAAAGATGGGTATTACCGTTTAGTCCCGTATTTCGCTTTGATCTCGGGTAATGCCTTTTGGATGTCGGCGATGCGAGTAGCGTCGCTCGGGAGGCCGCAGTTTGTATAGCCTGGCTTTTGTTCTGGGTGGCCGCACCCAATATGGCCGCTCCGTATTGAGCCATGATTTGTTGACTCATCCGCTCATTACTGTGTTTTGCGACGGCGTGCGCTACCTCATGACCGACAACTACCGCCAATTCATCGTCTGATGAGACTAATTTCATCAATCCCTCATAAACGACGATCTTACCGCCAGGCATACAAAAGGCATTAACCTGCGGATCTTGTACCAGATTAAATTCCCATGCGAAGTTTTTGATCTCGCTGGACATCCCGTTCGCCTTCAAGTAGGCCTCTGTTGCCGAAGCTATTTTCTTGCCAACCCTTACGACTATCTGCGTTTGGGCCGTATTGGAGGATTTCTTGGCTCCCTTCATGTAATCGCTGTATTGTGTCAAACTAGCGGATAATACCTCTTGGTCAGATACCAACAAGACCTGTTTCCTACCGGTCAGTGGTACGCTCGAACAGCCTGTCAGGAGAAATAAGGCAGCTAACCAGCTTAAATATCGATTACTCACTCTCTTCATAACTCTAGGTTTTTAATTTTGACAAAGTTAAGTAAATAATTCGATATCTGTTCAGCCGAGAAAGGGAACAAATATGATTCATAGAGGGCATTCTTCTCTTATAAATAAGGGTATAAGATTAATAATCATAATCGATGATTACCTTAACAGGCCGGTGATCGGATTCAATTTCAGCATCATACACTTCCGCTTTGGAAACATTTATTTTTGTTTTACCTTGCTTAAGGGTCGCTATATAATCAATTGTTGTTTCTGGAAGGGAAGCTGGGAAAGTATGGCTAGCCGTATCAGTTAGTAAATAAAAATTCTGATTCATTTCCGCGATGAATTTTGAATCAGGAGTATCATTCCAATCGCCTCCAATGAATACGGGCTTTTTGTAGCTTTTCAGTATGTCGTAAATGATTTTAGCGGAAGAAAGTCTATCTTTTTCTGTTAAAGATAGATGGGTGCACGAGAAAATGTAATGATCAAATTCTGCCACTATTAAGGTACGTTTTTCTTCCTCTCCAGGTAATGGATAATGTTTTATAGAAAGAGGTTTTTGCTTACAAAGTATGCCAATTCCATATTTGCCACCATCAAATTCGATAACTGGAGCATAAATAGGATACATCCCTGTTCTTTTAGCCAATTCTTCAAGAACAAATAGGCCTTCACTTCTATTCGTGCAGCTATCAATTTCCTGTATGGCAATAGCGTCTGTGTCTAGTTTCTTATTGACTTCGGCTATTCGTTCGT